>CAIVXW010000296.1 GCA_903910005.1 uncultured Methylococcaceae bacterium | reverse complement strand
CCACATGATTCAGGTACCGGGTAGGTTGATGGGACAGGCAGATTACCAAAACCGGTTCCTGACGACAAATCACGTCAGGGTTGCGTTCGTGGCGAATGGCAACCTGCCTTCCGCCACGACGGGTACTGACTGATCCCCGGTGTGAGGGGACGAGGCGACGAATCAGGGTTTGGTGGCAAACCCCGGGAATGGCAGAGCGGCATCAATGTTTTTGCAGGCAGCGGGCTGTTTCTGACAAGCCTGCTCACACTGCAGCCGGTGATGGCCATGCCCTACTTTGCCAATGATGTCGCCGACATTTGTGCCCGCGCCAAACGACCGGCCCCCCAGCTCAACAGCGTCACCTGTACCTCGTGCCACGGCGTGGAGGATCCTGCCAGTCAGGGTGGTGGTCAGACCTTGCAGGCTTCCGGTCTCACGTACCGAAAATACCGGGACGCCCCTACGGAAGACGGCCTGGAGGCGGTTCTGAACACCTTTTGCAAGGGAGCCTACTACAACCTGAATTACAGCGAAGCCGACCAGCTCCATAACGGAGCCTTGCCACCACGCTGGAATCGCGACCCCGCAATTTTCAATTACAAGGGATCACTGCAGGTACACTGGCTGGCCGAACTGGGCGGTGATAACCAGCGGCTGGAACTCTCCGGAACCGAGGCAGCACTCAAGACCCGACGCCTGCCGGAGACGTTCAACCTGCTGGCTTCACCGGAAAACTGCTGGGGAGAAAAAATGAACTTCGGCCTGATTCAGCTTTCGCGCCGGGCCAATCTCACCATTCGGGCCGAGGCTGATAGCCGCCTGCAATCGCGACTGATCCCCGGTTTTGCCTTTTACCAGGGATGGGATAAAGGACAGAACTCACAGAGCCACGATACCATCGTGTTTGGCGACAATAATCCGCTGTCGACCGAGGGGCTGACATTCCTGGGTCAGGCACTGGCCGGTCAGGTCGGTGAGGTGGCCGAAAAAACCTTTACAGGGCTTAATCCAGGCCAGTACGAACTGTTCATGACGGTCGGCACCAACCGGTCGACCCTGGGCGAATATGTACTGACACTGACCACATCACCGCCCACTCCGGGAATCAACGTCACCCGGACAGGCAACGGCAGGGTGACCAGCGATCTGGCCGGCATTGATTGCGGCCCGACCTGTAGTGCGACCTTCCAGCCTGGCAGTACCGTGACGCTCACCGCCAGTGCCGATGACGGTTACCGGTTCAGCCGTTGGGAGGGCTGTCCTGACGATACCGGCAATGCGACCTGCCGGATTCCGCTGGCCTACAGCATGGCACTGACGGCCCGGTTTGAACCGATACTCCACCAATTGACGGTCAAAACCGGAGCAACCGGCAAGGTGTACTCGCTGGATTCAAGGATCAGTTGTGGTACCCGAACCCTGGGGCTGTGTCAGGCCACCTATCCAGCCGGAAGTTTGGTTACCCTGCTCGCTCAGGGGTCTTTCAAGGGCTGGTCGGGCGCGTGTAGTGGCCAGGACAAACGCTGCCAATTGACGCTGGATAGTGATTTGTGTGTGGCCGCCTCGTTTGTCAATGCCCAATCGGCT
>CAIVXW010000295.1 GCA_903910005.1 uncultured Methylococcaceae bacterium | reverse complement strand
CGGCTGTGCCCAATGTAGAAGCGGCTTCCAGCTGCGTATTCCGACGATTCCGCCCTGTGATTCCGAAGGAAGGCGCCGGTTGATTCCGAAGGAAGACGCCCTGTTGTTCCGAAGGAAAGCGCCCTGTTGTTCCGATTGAATCGGTCGTCCTATTCCGGGCGAATCGGAGCGTAGCGACGCGGGTGCTTCAACTGTTGTCTGTTTTGTAACCGGATGGACCTTGGGATGTCAAGAGTCTTTTCTTTTTCGCATGGATTCTCCCTTGAGCGTGATGGTGTGAGCGTTGTGGATCAGCCTATCCAGAATGGCGTCGGCCAGTGTGGGGTCGCCGATGGTTTCGTGCCAGTGTTCGATGGGCACTTGTGCGGCGATGAGGGTGGAACCTCGGTCGTAGCGGTCTTCGATAACCTCGAAGAGGTCTCTTCGTTCTTCATCCGCCAGGAGGGCCGTTCCCCAGTCGTCGATGATGATGAGGTCGGTGCGCAGCAGGCCGCGCAGCATGCGTTCGTAGCGGCCGGTGGCGCGGGCTATGGCCAGTTCTTGGAAGAGCCGCAGGGCGCGGAAGTGGCGCACAGTGAAGCCCCTGCGGCAGGCTTGGTTGCCGAAGGCGCAGGCGAGATAGCTCTTTCCCGCACCGGTGGGTCCGGTGATGATGCAGTTTTCGTGACTGCGTAGCCAGTGGCAATCGGCGAGGGCCTGCACGAGGGTCTTGTTCAAGCCGCGGGACTTTCGGTAGTCGATGTCTTCGACGCAGGCGCTCAGGCGCAGCTTGGCCTTTTTGAGGCGCGCCTGCAAACGCCGGGTGTCTTGTTCGGCTTCCTGGCGGTCGAGCAGCAGGGCGAAGCGGTCGTCGAAGCCGAGCGCGTCGTAACGGCTGGATTCGAGTTGTTCGCGGTAGGCGTCGTACATCCCGGTCAGCCTCAGGCGTTGCAGTTTGTCGAGGGTCGGATTGGTTAACATGAGCGTGGCTCCTTGCGGGTTGGGCCGGCGGGTTCCTCGCCGGCCCGGGTTGCGGGTTGGTAATAGTCCGCCCCGCGCACTTTCTCGTGGGCGATGACGGGTGGGGACATTTTGGGTTTGGGCAAGGGCAGCTTGTCGAGGCCTTGCTTGAGGATGTCGTTTACGGTTTTGTAGGAAGCGGAGTTGATGGCCAGGGCGCGTTCGCATGCGGCTTCGAGCCGCTCGCTGCCATAGGCTTCGCCCAGACGGATAAGGCCCCGGCACGCTTGGAAACCTTGCTGGGGGTGAGGGCGTGAGGCGATGATGCGTTCGGCCACTTGCGCGGCACAGGGTCCGGTCTTGCCCACCCAATGGATAATGCGTTCGGGCGTCCACTTGGCGTGTTCGCGGTGTTGTTCGGGCATATGCTCGGGCAGGGTGGTGTGCCCATTCTTTTGCGGTGAGCGCAGGTGGCTGGCGACGCGCTGCCCCTTATGGAAGCACTCGACCGTATTGGCCGTCAGGCGCACGTCGATGGTTTCGCCCACGAGACGGTGGGGCACGCTGTAGTTGTGCTCGTCGGCCCGCAACCGCACGTGATAGTCCAGGTTGACCCGGCGCTGTTCCCATTCCTCATACTCGAAGGGATGTTGGGGCAGCGGCTTGAGCGCAGGCTTCTCTAGCTTCTCGAAGACGCTGCGCCGCGAGCCTTCCAACTGTTGGAAAGGACGGCCGTTGTATTCGTCCAGCAGCGTCTGGATGGCCCGATTGAGGTCTTCCAGACAGAAGAACCTTTGGTGGCGCAGCTTGGCGAGGATGCGCTGCTCGACGCCATTGACGCTCGATTCCACGCGGGACTTGTCCTTGGGCTTCAATGGACGGGCTGGAAGTATGGCCATGCCATAGTGTTCCGCCAGCCGCGTATAGGTGGGGTTCGCGTCCGGTTCGTAGCGGCACGAATACGAGATGGCGCTGCGCAAGTTGTCCGGCACCAGCAGTTCGCAGACTCCCCCAAAATGCGCGAAGGCCCGCACGTGGGACGAGATGAAATCCGGCAGCGTTTGCGTCCACGTCGCCTCCGCGTACGTGTAATAGCTCGCGCCCATCGTGGCCACGAAGATCTGGGCGGCGCGCACCTCCCCAGATTTACGATCATGCACCGGCATGGTCATGCCCGCGTAGTCGATGAAGAGCTTCTCCCCGGCCTCGTGCTCCTGGCGCATCCAGACCGGCAGCTTCCCCTTCCAGGCCCGGTACAAATCGCAGAAACGGCTATACTGCAAGCCCTCCGGATGAGCCGCCTTGTACTCCTCCCACAACACGAACAGCGTCACCCCCCGGCCCTTCAACTCCTCATGGAGCTGTTGCCATTCCGGCAAAGGACGCGTGACGCCTGGCGTGGCCGGTGGCGCCGCAAACAACAGGGCCTCCAGGTGCTCGTCCGTCATTGCTTCGGGCAGCGGCCAGGATACCCCAGCCCGCTCTGCCCGCTGCACATACTCACGGACCGTTGTGCGGCCCATGCCGCAACTATGGGCGACCAACTCTTGGCTCAGGCCCACTTCAAATCGTAAACGCAATACTTCCTTAATCTTACGCATGGACAATCTCTTCCCTGGCATGGAGTACCTCCTGGTTCGTAGAAACACAAAAGGCAAACCATAGCGGTTGGGCGGTGGATTATCCCGCGCCGCAAAGGCGGCTCCGATGCAACATGGCGCGATCCCTCGGAACGGCGGGCGCAATCAATCGGAATCAGGGGGCGCAATCAATCGGAATGGGGTGGCGCCTTGCGTCGGAATCACAGGGCGCGATCAATCGGAATCGGGGGGCGCCTTGCGTCGGAATCAGGGGGCAGGATGGCTCGGAATACGCAGTCATTGCTATTATTCTAAGAAACACGGTCTTACGATCAATCGGCTCGAAGACTTTCGCATGCCCTAATCCTATCATTTAATCTTCACCTTTCCAAAATGGCACATAAGAAAAGCAACATTCATGCGATGCGCCCTCTTAGTGCCGTCCGCCGACAAGATTTCCAGTATTATCAGCAGAGCCCTTGCGACCATGGCAGACCGTATTACACTCCCCTCATTCCCAATTTGCACTTGGGAACGCAATTGGCTGGAAAGCTGTGCTTTCCAGGCCTGTGGAAATGATACGCTCGCCGCGCAGCGGCAATGCGAAGCCTGGATCCGCCTGCAAATATGTTCCCAAGTACAACTTGGGAACGAGGTCATCCTGATGCGGGATGTGCGTGATCTGCCCGCCCGGCGTCAAAGCACACCCAAAGCCCAGCTTCACCGTGCTCCCGTCCTTGTGCTCCAGTTTCGTCATGCGGTTTCCCCAGCAGACCTATTTGGTGGTCTGTCCCATCAATTCTCACCTTCAAGTCTCAGTTATTGCGCTCTTCTTGCCGACCTATTCAAATATCTGGATTGTACACACCACACGCTCTTTCTTGTCATAAAGAACGCAAAATGACAATGAGCCATTAAGGCCCAAGATGGCATACTCTTTAACTTCCGCCGTAAATGACTTCTCATACGGGCCAAGTGCATCAACGTACATGGATGGAATCCTGCTCAAGCTGGATGCCCGCCCTGTAACAAAGAACGCCAATTGATCTTCGACAGATGCCTTTGTCTGGCCAATTCTTATAGAAGAGGAGCAGCTATCCAGATATCGTATCGAACAAAAAAGCGACACTGTCACCATCGCACATAAAAAACAAACAAGAACGCCAGTGAAAAACGCAATCTTGGCGAGTTTTGAGGACAGCATATTTATCTTCTCTTGTTTCCATTCCAAGTTGCACTTGGGAACGCAATTGGCTGGAAAGCTGTGCTTTCCAGGCCTGTGGAAATGATACGCTCGCCGCGCAGCGGCAATGCGAAGCCTGGAT
>CAIVXW010000294.1 GCA_903910005.1 uncultured Methylococcaceae bacterium | reverse complement strand
GTCGGACTCATCAAGCCCGACCAGCGGATTACCCGCCGCCGCACTCACCAGTTGCAGGGCAGTGCCATCACAGTCGGTCACCCCGGCGTCTGCCTGCCGTAGTATCGTCCAGTCCTGGGCCGGGTCGTCACCGGGCGGGCGGGTTTCCAGCGTTTTGCCGTCCGGAGCCAGGCTCAGGGCGCGACCGCTGGATCCGGACAGCAGCCGCACATAACCTGAATCAAGGGTCACCACCGTCCAGGTTTGTGCCACCGATTCAAGCCCGTGTCGTTCCGGCATCAATCGGATGCTGGCGGGGGTGAACTCTGCCGACAGGGCTTCATCCAGTACCAGACCACTGAAGGCAGAGCGGATTGCCTGACCGCCCGTCGGCACAACCGCCAGTTCAAACCGCTGCCGGGCGGTCGGGGCAGGTCGGGCAACCGTTATCCCGGCCCCCGGAAACCGGGTCGCCAGAGCCGATTCGAGTCGTTTGTGGCCCTGGCGGGTTTGCAGGGCTACGTAAACCGGGCGGGGTTGTTCAGACGGCAACAGGCCATAGACCAGCACCCTGTCGGAAAAGGTAGCCAGATACACCTTGCCTGCGGCTACCGTCGGCGGGGTAAATTTGGCAAAGGCCAGGGCATCGTCGCGGGTGTTCATGCGACTGCTCCACAGCAGACGGCGGATGTCGGCGGCGTCGTAGGCCCGCAAGATGCCCTGGCGAATGGTGCGGATGGCATTGCCCCGGTTGGAGCCTGCCGCCCAGACGATACCGCTGCCGGGTTTGGCCCCGTTGGAGCTGAGGGTGAGGATTCCGCCGGGATGGCTGTCGATGTATTCCTTGCCGCTACGGGTTTGGGTCAGGTCAAAACGCTTGCCGCTGACGGTAAATGCCTTGAGGAAATCGCTCTCGCCCCAGTTGTAAAACAGCAGGGGTAGTCCGGCGGACGACCGATCCCACACCACGCCACCGCCCATGATGTGCAGTTTGGGCACGGCCCGAAACGATTGCACCAGACCGGCATTGGCTTTTTGCAGCTTGCCCATGTTGTCGGGATCCACCACGTACAGGATGCCCTGCTTGCCGCCTCCAACGATATAGCCTGACCCCGGCAGGATCACCGGCCCGGAGCCTCCCAGATCCAGGTCGAGTTTGTCCAGTGTCAGCCAGTTGTGCGGGGTGAACCAGTCCACCAGACGGATGGCGTTGTCGCCGTCCCGGGGTGCGATACGCAGCCTGAGCATGGATTCGGCAAAGTTGTCCCGGCCATCGTAGCCCTGATCGGTTTTGATGGCGTTGCCGGTAAACAGGATGACATCCTGGCCGCCCTGTGGATTGTTGATCACCGCCGGTGCCCGGCCCGACGCCCAGATACCGCCGCCCCATCGGGTGGTGGTGGTTGTCCAGCGTCCGGTTTGTTCGAGGGTGGCGGCATCGTAGCTCATGACCCAGCCGTGGTAGGGGTAGGTGTTTTCCACGGCGTCGGCAGCCCAGCACAGAATGACCTGGCCCGATGCGATGACCAGCCCGGCCCGCTGATGCTGAAAGCGGGGATTGAACTGCAACCCCCGATAGTCGGCGGTGATGGTGACCGGACTGCCGGATTTATC
>CAIVXW010000293.1 GCA_903910005.1 uncultured Methylococcaceae bacterium | reverse complement strand
GCACATGCACCTGGGAGGGGGCCAACGAATCTACCAGGACCTTACCCTCATCGGCAAAACCATCCGTGACGGCAGTTTTTTTGAAAATCCGGTACTGCTTGAGGCACTTGAACAGAGTCGGGGCAGGCGACTGCACATCCTGACCCTGCTCTCCACCGGCGGGGTGCATAGTGATCAGACCCACTCGCATGCCCTGGCACGCATGGCCGAGGCGCATGGGGTACGTGAAATCTGTCTCCATGCGTTTCTGGACGGACGCGATACCCCACCCCGCAGTGCCGCTGAATTTATCGCTCAGGCAGAGGCCGCGATAAAACCGGTTACGGGCGCACGGATTGCCTCACTGACGGGGCGTTTCTACGCAATGGATCGGGACAATCGCTGGGATCGGGTAGAGAAAGCGTATCGAATGCTGGTCGGGGGGCAGGCTGAACAGTACGCCACCTCGGCCCTGGAAGGGTTGGAAAAAGCCTATGCCAGAGGCGAATCGGATGAATTCGTGTTGCCTACCGCCATTGTACCGCCCGGAACCGAACCGGTTACCATCCGTGATGGCGATGGGGTGGTGTTCATGAATTTCCGGGCTGACCGGGCTCGCGAGCTGTGTCAGGCACTCACCCGGCCCGATTTCACCGGCTTTGAGCGCGGAACAACGGTGCGACCCGGCTGGTTCGTCACCCTGACCCGATACCATCAAAACTTCGACTACCCGGTTGTCTTTCCGCCACGGGAGATTCGGGCTTGCCTGGGTGAAACCCTGGCGAAACACGGCCTGACCCAGTTACGGCTGGCCGAGACCGAAAAATATGCCCACGTTACCTTCTTCTTTAACGGGGGCATTGAACAGCCCTATCCCGGGGAAGAGCGGGTTCTGGTGCCGTCGCCCAACGTGACCACCTACGATCTCAAGCCTGACATGAGTGCCACGGAGGTGACGGATGCCCTGGTGAACGCCATCGTCAACCAAACCCATGATGTCATCGTATGCAACTACGCCAACTGCGACATGGTCGGTCACACCGGCGTATTGCCGGCTGCCATAGAGGCGGTGGAGGCGGTTGATGCCTCTCTGGGCCGGGTACTGGCCGCGCTGGATCAGGTTGACGGTGCCCTGTTGCTGACGGCCGATCACGGCAATATTGAGCAAATGACTGATCCGGTGACCGGCGAGGCGCATACCGCGCACACCATGAACCGGGTACCGCTGGTCTATCGGGGCAAGCGACCGGTATCACGGATGAGGCCCGGCGATCTGGCGGATGTGGCTCCGACCCTGCTCGACCTGCTCGGCATTGAAAAGCCTGTTGAAATGACCGGTCGCTCCCTGTTTGATTCGTGAAACTCGGACCCTTGCCGTACCGTCTGTTGTTATGGGTGGCTCTGGGGTTGTTGCCCGCACCAGGCCCGGGCCAGCCCATTCCGGACACGCCGGGGGATTCGGATCTGACCGGTATCCGGGAAAAAATCAAAACCATACAGGAATCACGCGACAGTCTGGAATCACGCCGCCAGGAACTGACCGAGCAACTGAGCGTCATTGAACGTCGTTATGGCCGCCTGGCCCGTAGCCACAACGAACTGGAAAATCAGGTAAAGAATCATCTGAAGCGGATTACTGAACTCAAACGGCGTGCCCAGCAGCTGCTGGACGAGGTAGATGCCCAGCATCAGGGGCTGGCTGCCCAGGCCCGGGCCGCGTATGCCGCCGGGCATCAGGAATGGCTCAAACTGGTCATCAGTTCGGATGATCCCGCCCGACTGAGCCGGATTCTGGCATACTACAATTATCTGAATCGATCCAGAACCCGTCTGATTCAGGGTATGCAGACCGAGCTGACCGAATCGCGCCGCTTGCAGGATGAACTGTCTGGCGAGATTGAACACCTGAAGCAATCACGAACCGAACTGGGTACCGAGGAGGCGGAGATCGAAAAATCCCGCCAGGCACGTCGGCAGATTCTGGCCGAACTCGAACGGGGCATCCTCAGTCAGGATGTCCAGATCAAACGACTCCAGGAGAATGAACAGCGGCTTCAGCACCTGCTGGCATCCATACAGCCCCAGGACGAATCGGACACGCCCCCCCGTGATACCGCCGAAATCAGTCCGGCGGCCAGAAACGGGCGAGGCTCCTGCCCGGTCAGGGGCCGTGTAGTGGAGCAGTTCAGCAACGCCAGAACCGGAGGACGTCCCGGCGGGATACTGATTGCCGCACGGGAAGGCTCGCCGGTTCAGGCCATTTTGGATGGACGGGTTGCGTTTTCGGACTGGCTCAGGGGATACGGACTGCTGACCATCATCGATCACGGTGATTCCTACATGAGTCTTTATGCCTACAATCAAAGCCTCTACAAGAATGTGGGCGACAAGGTTCTGGCCGGAGAGGTCATCGCTACCGTTGGCGTGAGCGGTGGGCGACCGGATCCCGGTCTTTTTTTTGGCATTCGGGAAAAGGGGAAACCGGTCAATCCCCTGACCTGGTGCAACCCGAACGAATGAAGGAACCGTTCAAACTGAACGCAGCGTAGTTACAATTTGCAGCATTTGCTTGTTGACGGGAAAAATATGTTTCAACAGAGAAATAGTCAGTATTTGGTTTTGGGCGTATTGCTGGGTGCTTTGGCAGGCACCACCGGCAGTGTCCTGGCGGAGCGGGAAACTGCGCCTGTGGCCAGCAATATTCCTTTTGAAGGTCTGAAGACTTTCTCGGAAGTCTATGGCCGCATCCGTCAGGATTACGTGGAACCTGTCGCGGATGACAAACTGCTTGAAGATGCCATTCGCGGCATGTTGTCTGGCCTTGATCCCCATTCGGCCTATCTGGATCAGGAGCAGTATAACGAATTGAAAGTGGGTACCACGGGGCAGTTTGGCGGCCTGGGCATAGAGGTCGGCATGGAAAACGGCTTCGTCAAGGTGATCGCACCCATTGACGATACGCCCGCCCAGAAAGCCGGTGTCAAGGCCGGTGACCTGATCATCCGGCTCGACGACAAGCCGGTCAAAGGCATGAACCTGAATGACGCCGTAAAATCCATGCGCGGTGAACCAGGCAGTGAGATCGTGCTGACGGTTGTCCGGGAAGGACTGGAGCAGCCAATCAAGATCAGGATCATGCGGGATGTCATTAAGGTCAAGAGCGTCAAGAACCGGCTGCTGGAAGAGGGATACGGCTACCTGCGCATCACCAGTTTCCAGTCCAAAACCGGGGAAAATGTCAACGATGCACTGCGCGAAATGCAGAAAGGCACGCCACTCAAGGGGCTGGTACTGGATTTGCGCAACAATCCGGGGGGGGTTCTGAATGCGGCTGTTTCGGTCAGCGATGCCTTCCTTGAAGACGGATTGATCGTCTATACCGACGGCAGGGTGGAAGATGCCAAAATGAGGTTCACCGCTACCCCTCGCGACCTGATCAATGGGGCTCCCATTGTGGTACTGATCAACGCAGGCTCAGCCTCGGCGTCAGAAATCGTGGCCGG
>CAIVXW010000292.1 GCA_903910005.1 uncultured Methylococcaceae bacterium | reverse complement strand
TGGCGGCCAGCCATATCCGGGTGGGCACTTTTGAGTATTTTGCCGCCCGGGGTGAGGCGGATCAGGTCAAACGGCTGGCCGATTACACCATGGCCCGGCACGATCCGGCGGTTCTGACGGCGACGCAGCCGTACCTCGAATGGTTCAGGGTCGTCACCCGACGGCAGGCCCGGTTAATGGCGCAGTGGATGACTCACGGCTTTATCCACGGCGTCATGAACACCGACAACATGAGCATTGCCGGCGAAACCATCGACTACGGTCCCTGTGCCTTCATGGAAGCCTACCATCCCGATACGGTGTTCAGTTCGATTGATGAACGGGGGCGGTACGCCTACCGCAATCAACCCCGGATCGCCCTGTGGAATTTATCGCGCTGGGCGGAAACCCTGTTGCCGCTGCTGGCGACTGACCGGGCAACCGCAATCGAACGGGCCACCGGGGTGCTGGATACATTTCCTGTCGTCTATGAGCAGGATTGGCTGGCGGCCATGTGCGGCAAACTGGGGCTGGTCGATGCGACGGAGCCTGATGACCGCAGCCTGGTTGAAGACTGGCTCACCTTGCTGGAGACCCAACAGGTGGATTTCACCCTGGCTTTCAGACGACTGGCCGCCGTTTTGCGCGGGCAACCGCAGCCGCTGCTGGAATTGTTCCAGGATCAGGCCGCCCTGCATGCGTGGCTGGTTCGCTGGCAGGAACGGGGCAACCGAAGCACTACCCCGGCGCAACGCCGCATCGAAGCCATGAATGCCGTCAACCCCTGGCTGATTCCGCGCAATCATCAGGTGGAAGCCGCCCTCACAGCCGCCTCCGAAGCCGCCGATCTGGAACCCTTCAGGCGATTACTGGCCGCACTGGCGCAACCGTACCAGGAAAACGCCATGTATGCAGACTACGCCGACCCGGCCCCGGACGGCTATACCGCCCGCTACCGAACCTTCTGTGGAACCTGACACGTGTATTGGCACGACATCCAGACCGTGCCGGATTTGCGGGTCGACTACTGCCGAAGCCATTCGCCAAAATGCTTTACGCACGGTCAAAATCACTGAAAACTGAAAACGTATGAACAAATTCCAGGAACTCGTCACCAAACTGCGCGAGATATTCCAGATTGACCGCCCGGAACTCGACTTTGGCATCTACCGCATTCTCAACGCCCGTGCGGGTGAGATTAGCGACTATCTGGAAAATCGGCTGGCCGGGAAAGTACGGCAGGCACTCAGTAGCGGTAACGAGGCTCAACGTGAGCAGGTTGCACGCGAGCTCAAGGAAAAGGAGGCCCAGTATCAGGCCGATGGCATCAACCCGGACACCGTGCCCAAGGTGCAGGAATTGCGTCAGAAACTGGCACAGTACAGCACCGGTGCCAGCGAACACGAAAACGCCGTGTTCTCGCACCTGCTCACCTTTTTCTCGCGTTACTACGACCAAGGCGACTTTATCAGCCAGCGTGCCCCCACCGAAAAGAACCCCCAGCGCACCCTGCTGGAAAAGCACCTGACCACCTACACCACCAGGAACACGGCGGACTATTTCATCCACAAGAATCTGGGTGGTTTTCTCCGCCGCGAATTGGACTTCTACATCAAGAACGAGGTGATGAATCTCGACGACGTGCAGAACGCGGGCGCGTTTGCCGATATCGAAAAGAATCTACGCATGATCCAGTGCCTGCGCGGTATTGGGCTGGAGCTGATTACCTTCCTGTTTGGCCAAGGGCAGGGCGATCTGTTGGCGGGCCTGCCGCAGTCGGTCAAAGACGACTATCTGCTGAATTACCTGCTGGACGTGGAAAGCCGTGGCTCGCTGCTGTCAGTGGAAGATTTCAGAAAGCCCTTCGACTATATGATGAATATCGCAGTCGATTCGGCGGGCGCATTCGAGCCGCGCAAGATTGATCTGGTCGAAACCTTCAATTATCTGATTGGCCTGCGCGTCAAGCACATCGACATGCAGCCTGCACGCGGCTTCGTCACGGTCACCGGCACGCTGCCCAGCGGTGAAAGCTGCCTGGTGCTGTGGCGCGATTGCGAGATGCTGGATTACGAAGGCATAGCCAGGCTCTGCGACAAACTGGCCATTAACCCGGCGGACAACGAGTTCGATGTGGTCTACATCAACGGCGACCACAACATTCCCACCGTGCTGACGCAGACGCTTGATGAAGGCGGTGCCACCCGCGTACTCAAGCTGCGCCAGATTGAGCCCGAGTTTCTGGAGCGCATGTTCTCGGTGGAGGATGTGTGATGGAATACCACACAATCGACCCGCCTTTGCCCAAACTGCAAGGGCGCATTGCCAAGGTGAGCATTCAGGGGTTTCGTGGCTTGCGCCACATCGAATCGCTGGATCTGCCGCAACTTACGGTTCTGATTGGGGCCAACGGTGCGGGCAAGTCCACCTTGATCCGGTTTTTCGAGATGCTGGGCTGGATGCTCAAAGCGCAGCGTTTGCAAGAATTTGTCTTGCGTCACGGCGGCGGCGATGATCAGTTTTTCATGGGTACGCGGCACACCCCGACCCTGCACGCCGAAATTCGGCTGGAAACCCGGGCAGGGTTTAATGACTACCGTTTTAGCCTGGAGCATCTATCTGCCAACGACACGGTCATGGTGAGTGCCGAGGCGTATCGCTACTCTGACAAAGCCCGGCAGACCGAGGCACCGTGGCAAGAGCTTGCAGGTAATGGCAAGGAAGCGGGCTTGCCGGCCCAAACGAGCGCGACGGCCAAAACCATTTGCCACCTGCTGCGCCAATGCACTACCTACCAGTTTCACGACACCTCAGACCAGGCATCAATACGGCTGCGCTGGGACGTGACGGATTCGGTGCGGCTGCGCTCTGACGGCGGCAACCTGGCGGCTGTGTTGCTGGCCCTGCGTGAAAACCATTTCAAACGCTACCAGTTGGTGGTGCGCCAGATTCAGCGTGTGCTACCTGCCTTCAAGGCGTTTGTCCTGGAACCGAGCTACGGCAAGGTCGATTTGCGCTGGACGGGCCAGCACAGCGACAAGGTGTTTGGCCCGCATCTGACCTCGGATGGTTCGCTGCGCCTGTTCTGTTTACTGACGCTGTTGAACCTGCCGCCCGACCGGTTGCCGGACGTGATGTTCTTCGACGAGCCGGAATTGGGGCTGCATCCCCATGCCATCACCCTGGTTTCTGAGACGATCAAGCGACTGGCCAAGACCCGGCAGATATTCATCGCCACCCAGTCACCGTACCTGGTGGACTGCTTCGAGCTGGAAAACATCATCGTCGCCAGCGCCAACAACGGTGAAACGGTGTTGCGCAACCTGCCGCGTGAGCAATACCAGGAATGGCTTGACGATGAATATCAGATTTCCGACATCTGGTTGAAACAGGCAGTCGGAGGGATGGAATGATTCGGGTCTGCATTGTTTGCGAGGGCCAAACCGAAGTCGAGTTTGTGAAGTCCTGTCTGGTGCCTTATCTGCTGCATAGCCAAGTGCTGGCATTTCCATCGCTGCTTCAGGCTCCCTCGGGAAATCACCGGGGCGGTCGCGTAACGGTGGAGCGACTGGTCAAATTCATGTCGCACCAATATCGCCAGTCCGACCGCATCACCACGCTGGTGGATTTCTACGGCTTTCAGGATCGAGACGGTCGTAGCCGTACTCAACTGGAAGCTGACATCCGTAGAGGCGTTGCAGGTTCCACCACTGGGTACGACCCGCGTTTCGTGCTGCCCTATGTGCAGATGTACGAGTTCGAGGGATTGCTGTTCACCGACCCTGCCGCTTTTGAATGGGCAGAGGATGGCTGGAGCGACGAAGTGAACCAGGCATTGACCGCTGTGGCCCAAGCATTTGCAACCCCGGAAGACATCAACGACAGCCCCGAAACCGCACCATCCAGGCGTATCCTGCATATTTTCCCTGATGGAACCTATTCCAAGACGGAGCATGGCCCATTGATTGCGGAGTCCATTGGCGTAGACGCTATTCGAGCCAGGTGCCCAGCTTTCAGCGAATGGGTCGGAAAACTTCAAGCCTGGGGAGGCACAGCCTGACATGGCAAGCAAGAAACAAGCAGGCCGACCGGCCACCAAAAAACGCAGTTTCCACCAGGAGCTGGTACTCAATCGCTGGGCACTGGGATTCTTTCAGGGCGGAACCCTGAGCGCACTGAAAGCAAGACTGGCAGATGACCGCTTCGAGGGTATCGACGAAGACGGCCAGACCCGGTTCTTTCACGAACTGAGCCGTGGATTATTCGACTCCAGCAAGGTGTCCGAGAGCGACCTGCGCCGCTACGACCTGAATATCGTCGCCCACTGGCAGGCCATCACCGCCCAGCGTAACAAGCTGGAAGGTCATGAATTGCAGATGAAGTACTTCCAGTACCTCTCGCTGCTGTTCACCGAACTCTATCTGGACTGGTACTTCAACCATCGTCAGGATTTACTCGATGGCCTGAACGAAGCAATGACACGCTACCGCGCCGAGACGGGCGCGGAACCGTTTCGTGACTTCGATGTGGACGACCTGAACAAGATCGCCTTCTGGAATGCCACCGGCAGCGGCAAGACCCTGCTGCTGCACGTCAACATCCACCAGTACCTGCATTACTTCCAGGCGGGGCGCAGCGATTACTTTCCCGACAAAATCATCCTGCTCACGCCCAACGAAGGGCTGAGCCGCCAGCACCTGGGGGAACTGCACCTGTCCGGCTTCGGCTTCTCGCAGTTCTTCAACAAGGCTCAGTCACCCGCGCGCGGCACCATCGAAATCATCGATATCAACAAGCTGGGCGATGAGATGGGCGACAAGACCGTCGCTGTGGATGCCTTCGAGGGCAACAACCTGGTGCTGGTGGACGAAGGCCACCGGGG
>CAIVXW010000291.1 GCA_903910005.1 uncultured Methylococcaceae bacterium | reverse complement strand
GTGGCGAATGGGGAGTGGGGAGTGGGGAGTGGCGAATGGGGAGTGGGAAGTGGGGAGTGGCGAGCGGCGAGCGGTGTATGTACCACTGACCATTCATCCTGTCATTAACCTGGACTGACGTTAAAACCGGCCCGGCTGTTTCATTGCGATGCTCCAGCGAAACAACCGCTTGCAACATGAAACGCAATACGGTTGCGTTAGCGCAATCTACGCCTGTTTTAGCCCGCCCGACTGTGAGATGATTCGGGCGCGATGACCTGCCGGGTCATCATTATTCCATCCCCCCATACAAGAGGAGAATTCAACAATGAACATCAAAGGTGATCTGGAAAAATTTCGCGAAGGACTGGAGCAACAGCGGGACGAATTGCTGGTACAGGCCGGACTGGCCAAACTGGAAGCCCGTGATGAATGGGAGAAGGCAGAAAAAAAGCTGGATGAATTCAAAATCCGTCTGGATGAACTGACCAGTGAAGCCCGCGATGCAACGGAGGATGTCTGGACGGGTGTCAAGACACTGGGAGAGGAAATCAAAACGGCCTACGAAAGGATCAGGGAGAAACTCTGAAAATCCCCCTCCGGTCGGGTGATGGTTATGGCCTGACCCGACCGGCCAGGGCAGTGGCTGAGTATTCAGCCGGGTGAGTCGGCTTCTCCGGCAAAAAAATGCTCAACGTCGCTGATGTCGCGGCGGATTGGCATTGCGGGCAGGCTGTCCAGGAACAAATCCCCGTAGCGTTTGCTGACGATACGGGGATCACCCAGCATCAATACTCCGCGATCACCGACATCACGAATCAGCCGGCCAACGCCTTGTTTCAGGGTAATGATGGCGAGGGGTATCTGCCAGGTCATGAACGGATTCTGACCATCACGCTTCAGAGCCTCCAGGCGGGCACTCAGTACCGGATCACCGGGCGAGGCAAACGGGAGTTTGTCGATAATGACGCAGGACAGGGTTGGTCCCTTGACATCCACCCCTTCCCAGAAAGACGAGGTGCCCAGCAGGATGCCATGACGTGATTTGCGGAACAGTTCCAGCAATATGCCCTTGGGTTGGCTACCCTGAATGAACAGGGGGTATTCCAATTGTCCGGACAACAGTCGGGCCGCCTCATTCAGTGCCTGATGGGATGTGAATAACAGGAAGGCCCGTCCCCGGCTGGCTTTAAGCACCGGAATCGAGCGTTCGATCAGGGTCTGGATAAAGTGGGGCGATGACGGCTCCGGCATCTGCTGCGGCAGGTAGAGCAGGCATTGGGTTCGGTAATCGAACGGGCTGTCCCAGCTCCGGCATTCAGCGTCAGCCAGACCGAACTGACGTACAAAATGATCAAATCCACCACCGGCCGTCAGGGTGGCTGACGTGAAAATCCAGGCTGCGTTACTTTGCTGGCGAAATTCGGCAAATTCGCGGGCGACTTCCAGCGGCGTCCGATTGAGGCTGAACCCGCGCCGGTGGGTTTCAAACCAGCGTACCGTGGCACCGTCTTCCGTTGCCAGAAAGGCCGATAGTTGTTCCTGCAACTCACCACACCGTTTGCCGCAGGACTCCAGCCCCTTGCCCTGGGCGGATAGCGGTTTAAGCCGTTCCTGCAGTTCGCCGAGCCGGGTCTGCAGGCGGGCCAGTGCGGTTTGCACCGAGGCATCGGCTTCGATTCGGCTCCAGGTATCGCGTCGGGTCGTCTCCTGACCCAGAGCCAGACGCAGATCGGCCACCTCGTGTTCCAGTTGTTCGGCACAACGGGGCAACTGCCGCTCTTCGCGGGCATCTTTCAAGGCCTCCAGAACGGTGTCGTGACAAAGTTCATTCAACTGATGGGATGACAGGCTTAAACCCAGAAACTGGGTCGCCGATTCCATGAACTGATGGGCTTCGTCCACTATGATGATCCGGGTATCCGGCAGCAATTCAGCGAACCCGGTTCGTTTCAGTGACCAGTCAGCCCACAGTAAATGGTGATTGATGACCACAATATCAGCCGCCAGGGCCGCCCGGCGAGCCTTGATCAAAAAGCATTGCTCATAAAACGGGCATTCCTGGCCAAGACAATTGTCCAGGGTAGAGGTAACGGCAGGCCAGAGCGGTGAGGATTCGGGCACATTGACGGCCTCGGAAATTTCCCCGGTGCGGGTATTCCGGCTCCAGCGCAGCAGGGCTTCAAGGGCAACCGCCTCGCGATGGCCGTGCTGTCCCTGAAACCCCAGGGTATTTTCAAGCCGGTACAGACACAGATAATTGCTGCGCCCCTTGAGCAGGGCTGCCTCAAACGAAACGCCGAGCGTCTGACGCACCAGGGGTAGATCCTTCTGGAATAGTTGATCCTGCAGGGTACGGGTAGCGGTGGAGACAAGGGTTTTGTGCCCGGCCAGAACGGCGGGCACCAGATAGGCGAAGGTCTTGCCGGTGCCGGTGCCGGCCTCGGCAATCAGCGCGGCTTGACCCTCAATGGCACGCTCTACTGCCAGAGCCATGTCCACCTGTACCGGACGGGCCTGAAAGCCGGGCAACCGGCTGGCAAACAGACCCTGCGGTCCCAGTGTTGTGACCAGTCGACTCATCTGTAACCCCGGTCAACGCGGCAATCCGTCACGGAGCGCAAGCCGTACCGGGAGTCATGTAGTATCAGAAACATTATTCCAGTTACTTCTCAATGGTTTGTCATTTTGACATTTTGGTTTATTATGGCCGTTCGCAACGTTCACTAACAACCCGAACGGAGGTGACGGATGCACGGGAAACGACTGATTGTCAACTCAATACTGTCGATCTACTTGGCATCTTCCTGTACGTTGGGTCACGCCAAAACGGCTGCCCACCGTAGTACCCTGCGAGTTCATTCCGGACTTGCATCCTACTACAGCGACCGCTTTCAGGGTCGACGTACGGCAAATGGGGAGCGATTTGATCAGCGCGGTTTTACCGCAATGCATCGCACCCTGCCTTTCGGTACACGTTTGCGTGTTACCAATGTCAGCAATAACCGAAGCATCGAGGTTCGTGTCAACGACCGGTGCCGATCCCGTAGCGGACCGGCCCTGGATCTGTCGCGACGAGCCGCCGAGGAGTTGGGTTTTCTGCGTTCTGGCCTTGCCAGAGTGACGTATGAAATCATAAAACCCACGGGAGAGGACGGTTAGAAACCAGCCATTCCCAGCCGAACGACTGTAACCGAAAAACCACTGTCTCGGATCGTGGTTTACTGATTGCAGTCAAGCTCAAGGAAAGGCCGGATCAAAAGTCCGTTCCGATGGGCTGCCCTTACGGGATTGAGGGTGCCCGGAACCCCGACAGGACACAGGTGAACATTTCACTGTCTGCCTGCGGGATATACGTTGCGAACCCGGTTCTCCGGGGTTCCGGTTGAGGCCGACGGGTGTCCTGCACCCGTCAACCGCAACAGGGTCGACGGCCTTCCAGGGCCGATCAGCCCGGGCGGCAGGATGCCACCCAATCCAGTCTGCCGATCCGGGTAATCACCGAGGGTTGCCCGGATCTTCCTCCATGAACCTTCCAAAGGTCAACCACCATGAACGAAACCCCGATTCTGTTTACCGATAATGCTGCCAGCAAGGTTAGCGCACTGATTGCAGAGGAAGGCAACAGCGACCTCAAACTGCGGGTGTATGTCACCGGCGGTGGGTGTTCAGGCTTCCAGTATGGATTTACCTTCGATGAAACACCCCACGAAGACGACACCCTGGTCGAAAAAAACGGCGTTACGGTGTTGATTGATGCCATGAGCATCCAGTACCTGACCGGAGCCGAAATCGACTACAAGGATGATCTGTCCGGTTCCCAGTTCGTCATACGCAATCCCAACGCAACCACCACCTGCGGTTGCGGATCGTCATTCAGTGTCTGAAGGACGTTCCGGGGGCATGGATGCTACCCAGTACGACCGGATGACAGGCTCCCGTGACCGACGGCAAATTGCCGGGTAATCCGGCCAGGGTTTGTCGGGCCAGCCAGGCGAAGGCGACGGCCTCCACCCAGTCTGGCCCTACCCCGTAGCAGGCGGTGGTCACCACCGGACAGGGCATTCGTTCGCGGATACGCCGTACCAGGGCACGGTTATGCACGCCCCCGCCACAGAGCAATACCTCCCGGGTGTCCGGCTGGAAGCGATGAATGGCTTCGGAGATACTGCGGACGGTCAGTTCGAGCAGGCTGGCCTGTACATCAACCGCAGGTAGATCATGCCCTGTCAGGTGATTTTGTAACCAGCCCATCGAGAAATACTCCTGTCCGGTACTGCGCGGGATCGGCCTTGCAAAGTAGGGATCCGCCAACAATTGGCTGACCAGGCTCTCCACGACCTGGCCCGAGTCACCCCATTCGCCGCCCGGGTCATACGCCTGACCCAGATGCTGGCGTGCCCAGGCATCCAGCAGGGTGTTACCGGGTCCTGAATCAAATCCGGCACTACCTGAATCCGAACCCGCCGACAGGCAAGTCAGGTTGGCAATGCCACCGACGTTCACCACAACCCGATTTTCCAGCAGGGAGCCGAATACTGCCCGGTGAAATGCTGGCGTCAGCGGTGCCCCCTGCCCGCCTGCCGCCATGTCACGCCGCCTGAAATCAGCCACTGTAGTGAGTCCGGTATGCTCGGCAATGCGGTTGGGATCGCCGATTTGCAAGGTGAAGGGGTGCTGACCATGGGGATGATGGTAAACCGTCTGGCCATGACTGCCGATGGCCCGAATATGCTGACGGTCGATACCGGCGGCTTCAATCAGGTCGTTGGCTGTCTCGGCAAAAAGCTGCCCCACGAGGCAGTCCAGTTGACCGTACTCCACCAGATTGATCGTATCGGTGAAACACACGGCTCTGAGTCGTTCCCTCAGGGTTGCCGTATACGGTTGATACCTGACCGCCACGATGACGGGCCTGTCGCCATTCTCCTGATGATCGAACCAGACCAGGGCGGCGTCGATGCCGTCCAGACTGGTTCCTGACATCAGACCGATATAATGTTGGTTCATGTTGTAGGCAGCGAGCGGATGGAAGGAGGCAGGCAGTTTAGCATGAATAAAAAACCGTCAGCGTACTTCGCAGTTTTCACCTGAATCGTTAGAATAGCCCCCATTCACCCCGTACAAAACAGACTAACGTCCGGTATCCCTCGCGTTCAGCAATGAAAAGTCCCCAGTCCCCATCGCCGCCTCCTGATCAGCACATCACCGTCGCCCGGCAATTGCTTGACGGCAAACGCTTCAAGGAAGCCATTGCGACCTGCAAGGAAGCACTTAAATCCAGACCCAATCCGCCTCTGGAGCAGGTGCTGGCCCAGGCTTACCAGGGGCGGGCACTGGAAGTTGCTGCCAAGGGCATGTTTCCCGAAGCCATCGTGCTATGGGAGAACCAGGCCAAAATAACCGGTCAGGCCCTCTGGCAACCCTGCTACGTCAACTGGTTGCTGGCTGCCGGACAATACAACAAACTGGCCAGTCAGGCGGATACCCTCACCGCCGCACTGACACCCTGCGGAATGGCTCGACCGGTACTGGAGACCCTGGCCCTGCTGGCCCTGAACGACAGCAAACTGCTGGCCCAGTTACCTGCCGATCACCCCATCGTCAAACATCAGCCCGTTTTGCTCAAGGCACTGAATGCCTACACCCGCCGCGAGGACGGGGTCGTAGAAGACTGCCTGCAGCAAATTCCGTCCCGTTCACCCTACCGCGAGGTGCGAACCCTGCTGAAGGGATTGTTGACACTGGAAACCGACCGTTCGGCAGGATTGGCAACCCTGAGCCGCATCGCCACCGATTCGGTCATTCATCCCCTGGTTGAGCACCTGATCCGGCAAACCTCGGAACACGGTATCGACCCCCGCAGTTACGGGCAACTTGAAAACAAGTTGCAGACGCTGCTCAACAAACTCAACGGGTATGGCAAGCATCAACTTGATCTGATCAGAAACCTCAAAAAGATCAACCCGGATTCCTCCGAACGAATACTGTTTGAATTTGCCCTGAACAACCGCCAGGCTCTGGGCGAAGAGTCGGCCCGTCGCTATTGCCGCGCCATGCTGTGGGCTTATCCGGATGGACTCAAACTGTACGAACGTCATTTCGGGGCACTGCCCACACTGGAAAAATTGCGCCAGAAAGCACTGGCACTGGAATCCAGCCTCGGTCTTCGCGATGCCATCTGGGTCTGGCAGGACTATATTGTTGAGTTACGCAGACAGCAGCGGGACGAAGACGCGGCCCATAACGATCTCGTCGAAGCCATCATCCAGCGTTACTGCTTCCGCCTGACCGGATCAAACCACTCGTGCCGCACGCTGAAATTCCTGATAAAAAGCCTGGAACTGGATCCGCTCGACAAAGACAGCTACAGTCATCTGATCAGTGGCCTGCACAAAACAGACCCCAAGGAATCCCTGGCCTGGCTGGACAAGGCACTGGAGCATTTTCCGAAGGATCTGGATTTTCTGACACAGGCGATGCACGCCGCCACCGAACGCGGTGCCTTCAAAAAGGCCGTCGGCTATGCCCGGGCAATACTGGACATTGATTCACTCAACAGCACTGCCCGCGAGTGCATGATCGAATCCCGTCTCGGGCATGCCCGCAAGCAAATCCAGACGGGGCGACTCGATCTGGCCCAACAGGAAATCGCAGCCGCCGCAGACCTGGATGTCCACGGCCGCAACAGTTCCATTTTCTACCTGGGTGGTATCATCGCCATACTGTCAGGAGATGCCGAACGCGGCAACGGCTTGCTGCAACAGGGGGCCAGCGTAGACCGCAGCCCGCTGGTTGCGGAACTCCTGTTCAGCATTGAGCGGATTGAACTCGGCTTGACCAATCGGGGCAAGAACAAATATCCGTCCTTCGTCGACAAAAAATATCAGCCGGATCGTGCCGACCTGCAGGCTCTGGCACGCAAACTGGCCGGTATCCCCAAAAAACTGTGGCCTGCCCTGCACAAGGCACTGGCTACCCTGCAGCCGGTTATTTTACGTGGCACCAAGGCAAAACAAACCAGTGAGGACGACCTGATCGACCTGTGTCAAAGCCTGGCCGCAGTCGAAGACTACACCTGTCTGAGGCGGATATGTAAATCGTTTGACTATCGCATGGTTATGCTGTCGGTTACGCTGGGGTTTTATCAGGTACTGGCAGAATGCAAGGGAGAGCCTTCGCGCCTGGGCCTGGCAGAGGCAACGCGCCTGGCATTCCTGAAAATGCTTGCCGCCAACAATAATGATGTGCGCGGTGCCAAGCTCATCACCCAGTTCATGGGGCGGTATTATTCGGGCCTCAGCAGTACCGATGAGCCTGAAGACGAATACGACGAAAGCGACGAGTTTGATCCTGATCAGTTTGATGCCAAACAGATCCGCTCCTTCAGTGAGGATAAACGGTTGGGGTTATTCCTCAGGGAAATGACACATATCGAGTACATGAGTACTTCGGAGATACTGGCCCGGCTGACTGCGATTTCCGGTCGGCAATTTCCCTCCACCATGGAACGCCAGGATATAATTTCCGAACTCATCCGCAACCTGATGCAAAAGTATCACCTGGATGCTGCCCATCTGGAAGAGTACATAGACTTTGAGTAACACTTTCCTCAATCGCGTTGGCGATTGGGTACCTGGCACCCATGACTGGCTTTACCGTAGGCATTCTCTCCCATGAAAACCCCTTTTGAGCTACTTGAAGTACCCGATGAGGCCGATGACGCGGCCATCAAGAAAGCCTATCTGAGAAAAGTCCGGGAAAATCCGCCGGAGCGGGACGGTGCCGCGTTTCAAGCCATCCGTACCGCCTACGAAGCCATCCAGACCCGCCCCGACCGGATCAGGTATGCCCTTTTCAACCGGCAATCCCCCGAACTGTCAAGCCTGACGGCCCAGGCGTTGCAACCCGGCAGTGTCCAGCGTCCTGAGGCCAAAACCGTCACTACCGTCCTGGCCGAATCGGCCCTTGCAACACTGCTGCATACACTCAAATAAGCCCATGTCCTCTACCGTGCGCGAAGAATTGATTGAGGGTTTCAGACGACACATCGAGAAACTGACAGAACCCCCGAGCGGGGATACTCCCCCGACAACCGATTTGTTTTCCCTGTTCAGCGAACTGGAAATTTTACGCAATGAAGTCAAGGCCGAATCCAGACTGGTTGGTTCCGCCTTTGAGCAGTTCCGCGAAGGTCTGGACATGCTTAGAGGCAGTCAGTCGCACCTGGATCGGGAACTGGAACGTTCCCGCAGCGAAGCCGCCAATCTCAGAAAATCGGTACTGCGGCCGGTGTTGCTGGAGTTGCTGGATTTGCATGACCGACTGACCGCCGGACAAAACAGCCTGCAAAATTACCGCCCGGTCAAGGGATGGTTCTGGCGCACCCTGTCCCGGCGCGAGGATCGCCAGTTCATACAAGGTATACGGGACGGCCAGGCCATGACCCTGCGCCGTCTGGAAGAATCCCTCACCCGCCAGCAAGTCAGACCGCTGGAGGTGCTCGGGCAAAGCGTCGATCCTCACACCATGACCGTGGTTGAGCTGGATCATAACCCTGAGCTGGAAAACGGCATTGTTACCCGGGAACTTCGCAAGGGGTTTCTGTGGGGCAACGATGTTTTACGGCTCGCAGAAGTCAAGGCAAATAAATTATGAGTGAAATCATCATCGGCATCGATCTGGGTACTACCAACTCGGAAGTCGCCATTGTGGAGAACGGCAGAAGTACCATCATTGCTGATTCGGAGGGCCGGAAAATACTGCCATCCTTTGTAGGTATCGGTGAGAACGGCGAGATACTGGTCGGGGAAGCTGCCCGTAACCAGTACATGCTTTACCCTGAACGCACCGTCAAATCAATCAAGCGCAGTATGGGTGAGGATGTCAGGGTTGACCTGGCCGGGCATCTTTACAGCCCCCAGGAAATTTCGGCAGTCATTCTGAAACGCCTGAAGTCCATTGCCGAGGAGTACCTCGGGCAACCGGTACAAAAAGCGGTCATCACGGTACCGGCCTACTTTTCCGATGCCCAGCGTCAGGCCACCCGCGAAGCAGGCGAAATTGCCGGGCTGGAGGTGGTGCGCATCATCAATGAACCGACCGCTGCCGCCCTGGCCTACGAGGCCCGGCAAGGAGCCCATAAGCGGATCATGGTTTACGATCTCGGCGGTGGTACGTTCGACGTTTCCATCGTCAGCATGGAAGATGACGTGGTGGAAGTACTGGCCAGCCACGGCAACAACCGGCTGGGCGGAGATGATTTTGACGCCCGCATCGTACAGCACCTGGTTGACTACATCCGCGAAACCCACGGTGTTGATGTCAGCGAACAGCGGCAAACCATGGCCCGCATCAACCGCATTGCCGAGGCTGCCAAACGAGCCCTGTCGGATCAGCCCTATGCCAGCATCCAGGAAGAATACATGGCGGAAAAGGACGGGGCACCGGTTCACCTGTCACTGGAATTGTCGCGGGAAGACTACCAGGACATGATTGCCGAATACGTGGACGAAACCTTCGATGCCATCCACAAGGCTCTGAGCAGTGCCAACCTGACCACCTCTGACATCGACGAAATTCTGCTGGTGGGTGGCAGCACCCGCACCCCGGTCATCAGTGAACGCCTGTTTGAGGAGTTCCGGCTTGAACCGCAACGCAATGTTGATCCTGATCTGTGCGTGGCCCTGGGGGCGGCCATCCAGGCCGCATCCATCGGCGGCAACAGGGTATCCTCGGTGCTGGTGGACATTACCCCCTACACCTTCGGGACCAGCGCGATAGGCCCGCTGGGCGATAACGAATTCTATCCCCACGCCTACGTTCCCATCATCCGCAAGAACACCCCGCTCCCGGTTCGCAAGAGCGAAGCTTTCTACACCATGGTGGACGGACAAAAGGATGTACGCTGCACCATCTACCAGGGTGAGGATTTCGATGCCCTGAACAACATCAAAATTGGCGAATTCATGATTACCGGCTTGCGCGATGTACCGGCCGGCAACGTCATCACGGTCAGTCTTGATCTGGACATCAATGGCATCCTGCATGTATCTGCCACTGAAAAGGAAACCGGCCTGGAAAAATCCATTACCATCAACAACGTCATCGGCCACTTCCAGGAAGAGGCACTGGAGCAGGCCCGCTCCCGCGTGAGTGCCCTGTTCGGTGCCAGTGTCGAACAACTGGCCTCGGGCGAAGCCGCCCAGGCCAATGGCGTCGCCGGTGAGGACACCGAAAAAACCAAAACCCTCATTCTGCGGGCACGCCTGCTGATGGAAAAAGCCAGCGAGGAAGACAAGGAGGATATTATTGACCTGCTGGAGCAAATCAACGACGCAGCCAGCAAAAACGACCCGGTTGCCCTTGGAACTGCGATGAACACCCTTACCGACATCCTGTTCTACCTGGAAAACTGACGTATGCAACGCTGCCCGACCTGTCGTGCCCGGGTACGCAGCGAACCGCGCTGCAACCGCTGTGGAACTGACTTCACCCGGTTACTGGCGATAGAGGCCCGGGCCGAGATGCATCTCTCCCGGGCCATCGGCTTTTGGCTTGAATCCGGTGAGGAGCGGGCACTGGAGGAACTGGAATGTTCACTCCATCTCAAACAGGATGCGCTGGCCCGGCTTCTGCGGGACTATCTGATCGAACACCGTTCGATTCGCCCGACGAGCGACGATAGACCTGCTGCCGACTGGTTTTGGCCGTCGGAGCAGCCTGATGACATCCGTACCTCCCCCAAATGACCCCATTGTGAGCAGCCGTGCAGGTTCCAATTACATGCCATTAAGAAAAGACCCCTCCCGCTTGTTACTGGCCGTGGTTGATCTTGCCAAACGGGCAGGTCAGCAGGTCATGAGCGTTTATGATTCAGATTTTCGGGTTGGTACCAAGGAGGATCAATCGCCCCTGACCGCCGCCGACCTGGCTTCACACCATTGTCTGGTGGAAGGGCTGGAAGCCCTGGAGGGCCGCAGTTACCCGGTTGTATCAGAAGAATCCAGCCAGCAAGCCTGGGAAGAACGCCGGGGGTTTGAAACCTACTGGTTGATTGATCCGCTTGACGGCACCCGGGAATTCATCAAGCGTAATGGCGAATTCACGGTCAACGTTGCCCTGATACACCAGCATCAACCCGTCCTCGGGGTGGTGTATGCCCCCGTCAAAGCCCTGTGCTATTTCGCTGCCGAAGGCTGTGGAGCCTATCGGCAAACCGGAGAGGACGCACCTGCCATGATTCACGTTACGGCCCATGCCGCCGCCCGCGTGAGGGTGGTGGGCAGTCGTTCACACCAGAGCGATGAAATGGCCGTGTATCTCAGCCGTCTGGGTGAGCATGACCTGCTGGCCATCGGCAGTTCCCTTAAACTGTGCCTGGTGGCCGACGGCAGTGCTGATCTCTACCCCCGCATCGGCCTCACCTCCGAATGGGACACGGCAGTCGCCCACGCCGTGGTACAGGAAGCCGGCGGGAAGGTAACCGACCTGCAGGGCCAGCCGCTCCGCTATAACACCAAAGCCTCACTGCTCAACCCCTACTTTCTGGTGTTTGGCGACAAATCCCGCGCCTGGTGGGAATTTGCCCACGGCATCCACGGTTGAATCAAACCAGGCAGAGGCCTGAGCCGAAGCGTTGCGGGCAAACCCCTTTCATCCTGTTTCTGTCACGGAGATACCCGGTATGTTGCCCTATCCCAATATTGATCCTGTCGCCATCAGTGTAGGTTCCTTCAAGGTACACTGGTACGGACTGATGTACGTCGTGGGAATCGCTTCTGCCTGGTTTTTGGCCAGACGCAAAACCCTGCACGACAATTTTCCCTGGAGTGTCTCTCAGGTGGAAGACCTCATCTTCTACGCAGCCATGGGTATGATTATCGGCGGGCGACTGGGTTATACCTTCTTCTATAATTTTTCCACTTTTCTGACAGACCCCCTGGTGCTGTTCCGGGTCTGGGAAGGGGGCATG
>CAIVXW010000290.1 GCA_903910005.1 uncultured Methylococcaceae bacterium | reverse complement strand
GGATGGCGATATGCAGTACCGACTCTACAAGGTCAGGGGCAAATTTTACCTGAACTACACCGAATCCAAGCGGGCTTACGACAACGAGCTGATCGGCATGGCATTCCATCACGCCACCCTGAGTCGCAGTAACATGATGTACGTGACCGATGTGCTGGGAATGAATCTGGTTGACAGTCATACTCTCAAGAACAAATACATAAAGCGGGGGTTGTCAGTATCGCAAACAGACAGTAGCGATGGCGGGTTGTTGTCAAAGGCCTTTTCCATGCTGAACCTTGGGGGAGGAGGAGACACCGATCCGCTGGCCGGTTCGCTGAAGTCTGAACGTGTGTTGACCCCGGTCAATGGCTGGGCAATTGAGAATGCCTGGATATCGCAGGAAACCATGAGCCGCAGCGGGTTGGGTGACCCCCTGTTTGTGGGATTTGGCAAACAGCAGGCGACGTTTTCCAAAATGGATCAGGGCGTTTTGCTCAAACCGGACAGCGTCAGACTCAGGGATTTCATCCCGGCCAGCGCGTTTTTATATCTGGGCATCTTTGCCTTTCTGCTGTCGATCCTGGCCGAGATTCTCGATAACCTGCCGGGTCGCGCCCAGTTCTGGAAGGTTCAAACCATGGGACTGCGACTGCTGGGCTGGCCCCTGCTGCTGATGTCGCTGGGTAACCTGATACTGGATTATTCGCTGCTGAACTGGCCGGTACAGACCACCAAAACGGTACAAACCAGCTACTCGGTGATGTGGTGGGTGATTGCGGCACGCCTGGCCTCCATCATGGTGCAACGTTTCGTCTGGGATCCGCTGGAACAGAAAGCCAAACGCAAGGTGCCGGATTCGGTCAAATCCCTTACCGGGTTCAGCATTTACCTGTTTGCCACCTTCGGACTGACCGCCTTCGTCTTCGATCAACCCATCACCAGTCTGCTGGCGACTACGGGGGCCACAGCCATGATCATCGGTCTGGCCATCAAGGCCAATATCGACAACATCTTTTCAGGTATTGTGCTGAACATCGAACGTCCCTTCAACATCGGTGACAGCATCATCTATGACAAGGTATCCGGCAAAGTGGTCGACATCACCTGGCGTACCACCCAGATCCTCAATGACAACGGCTGCATCGTCACCGTTCCCAACAGCAAAATGTCAGCGGCCCAGTTATTCAACTTCAGTCGGGCTGCCTACTCCAAGAATAGCCTGACCATTGACGTCCCGCCCCACTACGATCCCAAAAAAGTACTCCCCCTGATTACCGAATGCATGCTGGACAATCCCCACTATCTACCCATCAAATCCGGGCAGGAACCCAAGGCCTTCTTCCGGGGTATACGCTATGAGGATGAATGGACTGCCCGCTACGAAATCACCATTTTTACTGCCGATGCCAAGGACAGCCTCAAGAAGGCGTCGCAGGCCTTCTGGGAAAAGATGTGGAAACGTTTTGGCGAAGAGGGGATCGCCTGGCAGCAAACCGAGGGACGGCGCACCCGGACACAGGATGGGGGTAACGTAGCAGCCTCCACGGATCAAGCCTGACTCGAACCGTGTGACCTCATGCAGGAACTGTTGCAACGCATCAGGCAAAACCCGATGGCCTCACTCCGGGTGGTTATTGCCGCCCTCATGATTAACCTGCTGGGTCTGGGTTCATCACTTTACGTCATACTCATCCTTAACCGCTACGTAACCTATGGCATGACTGCCACCCTGGTTACCCTGACCGCCGGTGCCACCCTGGCATTGGCAGCAGAATTTGCCCTGCGCGGGTTACGGGTTCAACTGGCCCAGGAGATCGTAGGGGATAACGATGCCCGCCTCGCCAACAGCGTCTACGGATTACTGCTGACGGCCCGGGTCGCCGCCCTGGAATCCCGTTCTCCGGGTGAACGTGCCGTCCTGTTACGCCAACTGGAGCAGGTTGAAAATGCCCTTAACGCGCCCAACCTGACGGCACTCTCGGATTTGCCGTTTTCGCTGCTGTTCCTTCTGGTACTGGCCCTGTTATCGCCATTGCTGGCACTGGTCGCCATCATTTTTTGCCTGTTGCTGGCACTGGTCAGTATCTGGACACAAACCCGGTTGCAGGAACGTACCCGTGAACTGACCCGAATGGCCGAGAAGGTGAGTCAGTTGACCACCACCACCCATGTCGCCTCTGATGCACTGCGCCAGTTTGGCGGGCAGAATCCCCTGATGCAACGGTGGCAGGCTGCCACCACCCGATTACGACAGATGCGGCTGGATCTGGCCCTGCGTCATGCCAATCAGGCGTCGCTGTCTCAGGGTTTTCAGTCCCTGCTGAGTATTGCCCTCATTGCGGTCGGTTCGGTTCTGGTGGTCAAGGGTGATCTGAGTGTGGGAGCCATCATCGGTGCCAACCTGATTGCCGCCCGGGCACTGCAACCCTTCATGCGGCTGATTGCAATTGGCCCCGCCCTGTGGCAGGCCGATGAATACCTGGCGGCAGCCCGGCAACTGATTCGCCTGCCGGTCGAGCCGACTGTCGGCACCGTCCTGCCCTGCTACCGGGGACAACTTGAATTACGGGCTCTTGATCTGCACAACCACGGCTATCTGACGCCTCTGCTGCAAGGAATTTCACTGCAAATCAACCCCGGCGAAATGATCGCCATTACGGGACGAAACGGTTCCGGCAAAACCCAGTTGGCCCGCATGATGGCTGGTCTGGTCGAACCCACCGGCGGTCGTATTCTGGCCGACGGGGTTGAACTACGCCAACTGGCCCCCGCCTGGTGGCGCAGTCAAATCAGCTATGTTCCCCAGGATGTGGTGTTTCTCGATGGCAGCATCGGGGACAATCTGCGGATGGCTTGCCCGGAACTGGATGACACGCGGTTACGGGACTGTCTGGTCAGGGCAGATGTGGCCCGGTTCGTTGACGAATGGCCTGAAGGACTGGAGTTTCAACTCCGGGAAGGCGGACGCAACCTGGCTCCGGGCTTGCGTAAACGGCTGGCTCTGGCTCGTGCCCTGGCGGTGGATGGGGCATTGGTCATCATGGACGAACCGACCGAGGGGCTGGATCGCGACGGGGTAAAACTGGTTTTTGATTGCCTGACCTACCTGCTGGATCAACACAAGACTCTGATCATCTTCACCCACGATCCGGTCATCATCGAAATTGCCAGACACTGCCTCAACCTTGATCAGGCCAAACCATGATAGAGCGATTTTTGCTGCTGTGGGCCGCAATGCCGCCGACTCACCGCCAACTGACAATCAGCACCATACTGATGGCTTTATTGTTGATCTGGGCTGTGGTTGCACCCCTGGATGTGGTCAGCAATGCCATTGGCGAGGTATTGCCCATGACCCGTGTCAAGTCGGTTCAGCATCTGGAAGGTGGCACCGTAGCCGAGATATAAATCCGGGAGGGTGATGGCGTGGAGCAGGATCAACCGCTGGTTTTGCTGGATTCGGTCAGGGCTACGTCGGAATTTGACGAATTGACTGCTCGCCTGCAAAGCCTGAACATCGACCGGCTCCGACTGGAGGCTGAGATTGCCAATAAGGATAAACCCGATTTTCCCGACGAATTGAGGCATGAACATCCGCAATGGGTCGCCCAGGCAGAAGAAACCTTCAAAACCCGCAAAAACCGGATGGAGCATGACATACAGATACAGAAGAGCCTGATTGAACAGCGGCATCAGGAAGCCCGTGAGTTGCAGGCCCGCATGGAGAGCAGCCAGCGATCCATGGAATTATTGCAGGAACAGGTACACATTAGCGAAAATTTGCTCAAAAAGGAACTGACCAACCGGATGGTACATATCGATCTGGTGCGGCAACTCCAGACCTTGCGCGGGCAAATCAACACCGACCAGGCTACCCTGCCGCGCATTCAGGCCTCGCTCCGTGAAGCCCAGGAACGTATGGCTTCAATGCAGGCAACCCAGATTGAAAAAGCCCGGGAGGAACTGACCGAGGCCCGCCGATCCTGGGATGAACTGTCTCAGCGCGCCCTCAAGTATAAACAGGCTCGGGAACGTACCGTGTTGCGTTCTCCGGTCAAGGGAATCGTCAAGACTCTGGCGGTGGCAGCCCGGGGCGAGGTCGTGCAACCGGGACAGACCATTGTCGAAATCGTACCGGTGGATGACCGGCTGGTGATAGAGGCCAAATTGCCACTGCAGGACATCGGTTATGTCCATGAAGGTCAATCGGTGAGGGTGACCCTCAACACGCCGGATGCCTCCCAGTTTGGTCATATTGAGGGAGTGATCCGCACGGTCAGCCCTGACGCCATCGTCACCAATGACAAGGGTGCCTTTTACAAGGTCAGGGTGGAAACCCGTAACAGTTTCTTTTCTGCCAGGGATCAGATTTACCGGCTTTATCCGGGAATGCAGGTTTTGTGCAGTATCAGGACAGGAACCCGAACCGTCGGTGAGTATTTGCTGGGCCCCTGGTCCAGTGCCATGCGATTCGCGCTCGAAGAGCGGTAATCCCCTTCCATTCAACCAGATTTGACACCCGTGATTTCCCTCGCCAGAAAACTTCTTTTTTATGGATTGATGATAGTCTGCACAGCGACTGCGGCGATGGAGCTGGAACTTCCGCCTCAGGCGGGCGAATCCGAAATGACCCGCAAACCGGTTGCGCCGCCCTCCAGTCGAACGTACCAGGAAGAGTTGCGCGGTTTGCTGGAAACCCACCGACGCATTGTCGCCGCCAAAGCGGATGTATCGGCCAGTGAATCGTCCCTGAGCGGGGCTCGCGGCGGTTGGTATCCCAATATCAAGGCAACCGTCAATTACGGTTATGAAAACCGGGCCGGGGAAGTTTTCAATCCCAACTCTAATGATTTCACCCTGGATCAACTGTTGTGGAATTTCGGTGCCACCCCGGCCACCATCAAAAAAGCCGACCTGGCCCTGCAGAAAAGCCATATCGCCTATGAGACCGAACGGCAAAGTCTGTTGCTGGAAGGTTTGACCGCCTATATCAACCTGTTCAAGGCCTACAGAACGCTGGAATATGCCCAGAAAAATGTCGATAACATCCGTAAGCAAACCGGTATGGAAGAAGACAAGGTCGAACTGGGAAGCGGGTTGCCGACGGACGTTCTGCAGGCTAAAAGCCAACTGGCCGGTGCCCTGGCGCGTCAGATCCGGGCCGAAGGCGGTTTGTTGTCCGCCGAAAACCGGTACCGCAATGTGTTCAGCCAATCACCACCGCAGGAAATTACCGAAATCAGAGCCCCGATGGAACGTTTGCCTGAAAGCCTGGAAGCAGCCCTCACTATGGCGCATGAGCGCAACTATGACCTGCGTACCGCCCGGATTACCGCCCAGATTGCCCACACCGAAGTCAACCGGGTACGCAGTTCCGGGCTATTCCCGGAAATCAAGGCGGTGGGGCAGGGCAACTTCAGAAATAATGCCAACGGCATCAAGGGTCAGTGGGACAATTACCTGGCCAAGGTAGAAGCCACTTACAGTTTCAACCTGGGCCTGTCCCAGCTTCACTCGATTGACGCGGCCAACAGTTCGGCCCGCGCCTCTGATTATCGATTGCAGGATACCTTGCTCAAAATTGAGGAAGAAATCCGTAATGCCTGGCAGGCTCTCAATACCGCACGCATGAATGCGGAACAACTGAAAAATCAGGCACGGATTGCGTCT
>CAIVXW010000289.1 GCA_903910005.1 uncultured Methylococcaceae bacterium | reverse complement strand
CGGCATAGCGGTCGCCGAGTGAAGGGGGGCAGGTAGAATTACCCTCCACGGGAGGAGGGGAATACCCCGCCCTTCGGGCACCCCAGTATGGATATCATCGACCGGGAAACGATACGCAAAAATTTTGCGGTGCCTGGCCTCGATATGTTCGGCATGGTCTTTCCTGAGAATCAGGACGGTGAATTTTTCCTCCGTTTCAAGCGGCAATTGATCGAAAAAAATGCCATGAGGTTTATCCATCACGCATTCTTCGTTTAAAACAATCTGCATGGTTGTTTCCTCTGTTGAATAAAACCAGGTCAATGGCTGCCCCGCCCGTTCGCCATCAGACGGCTCACAGAATATCAAAAACGTTTGCCTGATGGCCCATGGATGGATCGAAAGTGCATATCCCCTGTACACACTTGCCCGCCACTGCAAAGCAGGATGGCATGATGAACCGCATTTTCCGGTTCGCGGATGTTGCCGGGCCACTGGTAGGCAGGCAGCCGTTGGGCCGCTTCAGGCGTCACAACTGAAAAAATTGACGCCGCCACGACGGATGAAGCCGGTTCTTGCTCGGTAGAAAGCATGAACCTCCGGGGCTGGTAGCCGCGAGGGTGAGAGTCCGTCTTGACATCAGCCAAATCGTCGTTATTATTAGCACTCACCCAAGGCGAGTGCTAACAGCAAATCCCGCATCACTCCCTGGGATTATTCCGCCTCACAATTTTTAAGTCGAAAAAAACGGAGAGTACGATGAATATTCGTCCCTTGCATGATCGTGTAATCGTTAAACGCCTGGAAGAAGAACGCACTTCACCGGGTGGTATCGTCATCCCCGATTCTGCTGCCGAAAAGCCGATGCGTGGCGAAGTCATGGCAGTGGGCAATGGCAAAATCCTGGACAGCGGTGAACTGCGTGGCCTGCAGGTGAAAGTGGGTGACAAGGTTCTGTTCGGCAAATATTCCGGTACGGAAGTCAAGATAGACGGCGTTGAAGTCGTGGTCATGCGTGAAGAAGACATCATGGCCGTCCTGGAAGGCTGATTTCCGCAACCCCATCAAACATTCATCAACAGACTGAAAGGTAAATCGTAATGGCAGCAAAAGACGTAAGATTTGGTGATGACGCCCGTAGCCGCATGGTACGTGGTGTCAACGTACTGGCCCAGGCCGTCAAGGTCACCCTGGGACCCAAGGGTCGCAACGTGGTTCTGGAAAAGAGCTTCGGTGCCCCGACCGTAACCAAGGACGGTGTATCCGTCGCCAAGGAAATCGAACTGAAGGACAAGTTTGAAAACATGGGTGCCCAGATGGTGAAGGAAGTCGCTTCCAAGACTTCCGACGTCGCCGGTGACGGCACCACCACTGCTACCGTACTGGCCCAGTCCATTCTGGTAGAAGGCCTCAAGGCCGTCGCCGCCGGCATGAACCCCATGGATCTGAAGCGCGGTATCGACAAGGCCACCACCGCCGTGGTCGAAGCCATCCACGCGATGTCAGTTCCCTGCACCGACAGCAATGCCATTGCCCAGGTCGGCACCATTTCTGCCAACTCGGACGATTCCATCGGCAAGATCATCGCTGAAGCGATGGAAAAAGTCGGCAAGGAAGGGGTTATCACCGTGGAAGAGGGTTCAGGTCTGGAAAACCAACTGGATGTCGTTGAAGGCATGCAGTTCGATCGCGGTTACCTGTCGCCCTACTTCATCAATAACCAGCAGAACATGAATTGTGAGCTGGATAACCCGCTGATCCTGATTTGCGAGAAGAAAATCTCCAACATCCGCGATATGCTGCCGGTTCTGGAGAGCGTCGCCAAGGCAGGTCGTCCGCTGCTGATTATCGCCGAAGACGTAGAGGGCGAAGCCCTGGCGACCCTGGTCGTCAACAACATGCGTGGCATCCTGAAGGTCGCTGCCGTCAAGGCACCCGGTTTCGGTGATCGCCGCAAGGCCATGCTGGAAGATATCGCCATTCTGACCGGCGGTACCGTCATCGCCGAAGACGTTGGCCTGAGCCTGGAAAAGGCCAGCCTGGGTGAACTGGGCAGTGCCAAGCGCATTCACATCTCCAAGGAAGAAACCACCATCATTGATGGCGTGGGCAGCAAGGAAAAAATCCAGGGCCGTATCGCCCAGATTCGTCGCCAGATCGACGACACCTCTTCCGATTACGACCGGGAGAAGTTGCAGGAACGTCTGGCCAAGCTGGCCGGTGGCGTAGCCGTCATCAAGGTGGGAGCTGCCACCGAAGTTGAAATGAAGGAAAAGAAGGCCCGGGTGGAAGACGCCCTGCATGCGACCCGTGCGGCTGTCGAGGAAGGCATCGTCCCCGGTGGCGGTGTAGCCCTGGTACGTGCCCTGCAATCCATCAAGGATCTGAAAGGCATCAACCACGATCAGGATGTCGGCATCAGCATCGCCCGTCGTGCCATGGAAGAACCGCTGCGCCAGATCGTGACCAATGCCGGCGACGAAGCGTCGGTGGTACTGAACAAGGTTGCGGAAGGAACCGGCAATTTCGGTTACAACGCGGCAACCGGTGAATTCGGCGACATGGTAGCCATGGGTATTCTCGACCCGGCCAAGGTAACCCGCACTGCGCTGCAGAATGCGGCTTCCATTGCCGGTCTGATGATCACCACCGAAGCCATGGTGGCAGAAGAACCCAAGGACGACGCCCCGATGCCGGGCGGCGGCATGGGTGGCATGGGCGGTATGGGCGACATGATGTAAGCCCGGATCAGTTCGGCACCGTCAGGATTGACACCCAAAAGCCCCGTCTTCGGACGGGGCTTTTTTTGGGACGAATGCTGAAAAAAGCCTCCAGGGGGGAAGGGATGAGTGATCCAGAACTGACGTTACTGCTATCGTACCCTAATAATGAGCAGGTCACTGCGGACGTCCAGTCCGGTAAAATGCCGCTTCGAAACCCATTCCGTGCGTCCAGTTTTCGAGGCAGACAGGAGTAACGTCTTGATACTGTCTCGATAGTCGGCAAAACGGATGGGGCAGAATTTACAGCCCCTGGGCATTGCGGCCGGTATGACACTGCGCTGGATTGATACACTGCACCAACCCTATCTGGCATGGCACCGCACCCGGATCACACTCCCACCACCGTAATCCGTTTCCCCGCCACCGTCTGCGTTTCCCAGCGTAGCCGTTTTTCCCAGCTCACACTGTCATCCCGTTCAAACAGAATCAGATAGCCTTCGGCCTGGCCCAGCCGGTCGAGGTAGCGGCTGAGCTGGCGCAGGCCGTCGGCTTCGCTGCCGGG
>CAIVXW010000288.1 GCA_903910005.1 uncultured Methylococcaceae bacterium | reverse complement strand
TTCGTGGGAGATACCCTGTTTTCACTGGGATGTGGCCGCCTGTTCGAAGGAACAGCGGCCCTGATGTGGCAATCGTTGCAGAAAATACGGGCATTACCGGGAGAAACCCGGATTTACTGCGCCCACGAATACACTGAAGCCAACGCCCGGTTCGCCCTCACGGTAGAACCGGACAATGCCGACCTGCAGCGTCGGGCAGAACAGATCAGACAGTACAGACGCCAGGGCCTCTCGACCGTCCCGTCAACGCTGGCCGAAGAACGGGCCTGCAACCCGTTTCTGCGTCCCGACAGCCCATCCATCCGCGCCCGTCTCAACCTGATGCATGCGGATGATGTCAGGGTTTTTGCTGAGCTGAGACGTCTGAAGGATGTGTTTTGACGGCGGGAAAACAGCTTTCGTCGGTTTTTGCCTGAACCTCCTTCAGCCGCTCCCTGAGCCGGGCTGACTGGGGGGGATCACGGAACTCCGCCCCCCTGTCGCCGCCCATATTGAAGGCCTGGGTGAAAATCAGGGCCTGGTTATAGTCATCGTATTTCATCGCCGCTGCCAGGGTATCGACCGCACAGACGCAATGATACAGGTTATTAAGGTTCTGCCCGCCATGATCGTCCATGCACTGCAACACGTATTCCATACGGGCCTGGGTGGGAAAATCGTTAACCACGGCGGGTGCAGGAGTCGTTTTTTTGGCCGCCGCAACCGGCAGGGCAACCAGGCCAACCAGTGACAGGAGCAAGGCTCTTTGCTGTTGTTTGTTCATGCGTTCACTCAATTAAGGATGTTATGACAGGCAGGATTCACCGTTCGACAGCAAAATCGACAATCTGTTTAAGCTGTTGATTGATGCGTGTTGCCAGGGCATTCAGTCTGGCATCGGTCGAGTCGGTCGGCAACAGCAGGGTGGTCACAATCACCTGCGAACCTGACTGCCTGACCGTAATGTTGCAGGGCATCCAGATGACGGCGGCCGGGGCAAGATCAAGTATTTCCCGGGCGGTGGTCAGATTGCAAAACTGGAAGCTGTCATAATCCGGGTAGGGTTTGCCCTCGCGCTCGCGAATGACGCTGCCTATCTTGTTATGCCCGGTAATACGAAAATTATGCTCGGTAATCGCCAGTTCCAGTTCGGCCAGTACATCCGCGTAAGCTTTACCGGTTTCGGCCTGGTAATACCGTCCGCCCGGACGCACGGCCTCCGGCGACGGCGACAGGCGGGTGCAGGCCGTGACCAGGCTGCCCAGCAGGAGGATTAACCCGGGGAAACCGGCTTTTTTTGGCATTGACATGATCGAAGCACTCACATACTCACAACTTGCAGGGACGTGCATGATACCTGAACCGGCTCATGTTAGCGGCGTGGTACTGTGTGGCGGACGCGGTCAGCGGATGGGGGGCCAGGACAAGGGGCTGCTGTCTTACCGGGGAGAGCCATTGGTGGCCCATGCAATACGTGCCCTGTCCGGGGTGGCGGATACGGTTTTGATCAATGCCAACCGCAACCTGCCAAGCTATCGCGCATTCGGCTTACCGGTATGGCCGGATGAA
>CAIVXW010000287.1 GCA_903910005.1 uncultured Methylococcaceae bacterium | reverse complement strand
GAGGCTCGCCCAATACCGACTGACGCAGATCATCAGCGACGGTTTCCGGTGAAAAGGCGATTTTCCTCAACAAGGTTTCTGAAGGTCCGAACAGGCTTTCTTCCAGCACGGACAACGGGGGGGACAAGGTTCTCATGGTGTACTCACTTGGCGATAATGGATGATTGATCTTTTCCTGATTAAACGTCACAAACCCGCTAATTTTGCAAAAGATCCACCCGCTCCAGGCTGACATCGCACAAAATCATGAGGATGCTTTTCACCAGTTCGCTGTTATCGGGTTCGATACTGACCTTCAGATCGGTTTCAATCCATTGCCCCAGCATTGTCGGGCGGAACCATTCAATGTCGGGCTCCTTTTTGGTACGGCTGATCCCCAACCTGCGCAGTTTGTAATGGTATGAACGAATGGCATAACGCTCACTCAGAAAATCAGCAGCCATTCGTTCCTCTTTCTCCGGACACAGATGCAAACCCAGGTACAGCAATACCCAGTTTTCCTGTCGATTCAGCCAGGCAATGGCACTGCTCTCCACCTGCTTTCGAGTCAGGCCATTTTCTTCCAGTATCGCCCTCTTACTCAGGCAGGGTATAACCTCGTCCGGTGTCTCGTCATCATCACTGACGTATTCTTGATCCGGTAAATCCTCTCCCTTTGCCGTGACCTGCTTTTCTGCTGACGCCTCGTGCAGTGCGACACTGACATCCTCGGTAATCTCCCGGTCTTCATCACCCACCTCCCTGTCCTGCAACCGGTCTGCTGCAAACTTTTTGTTATACCTGACACGGTCTTTCAGAAAATTCCTGAATGCGGTTCTGATATAGGCGGGCGTACACGCAGTTTCCTTGTTAACAGATGATTCAGAGCGGTTCATGGCCCGCATATACACCACTTCAGTAAAAAACTCATGGATGCAGGAATCCCGGGTCTCATTGCAGGCAACGCCCGTCAATCGAAGCACATAATCCCCCCGGCCCAGAATCCGCCCAATCACCTCATACAGTTCCTCCCATTCCCTGGAATCGAGCCGACTACGGTGATTCCACAGATGATTCAGGCGTTCATTGTCGATGTTGCTCATACCTGCCTCCCGTAACTGGCCAGCCATTGACCCAGGGCAAGACGCAACCGCTGGTGCAATAACCCGAAATCCCGCGCATCACTTGATGGCAGGTCAATCGCCTCATACCCCGCATAAAAAAACTGGTCGCAACGTTCAGCATCACGGGTCTGACAATCCACCGAATCTGCCGGTATATGGAAAAAATCCGGTGAATTTCCCTGATCTTTGCGGGTTCCCGGCAATACAAACCACAGCCCATCCCGTTTAACTACGGTCAAAACCGGTCGCCGCTCGGCCGGAGACTGACGATCACGGCCAAATATCAGGGACGTCTGAGCAATCATGTAAATGAATCCCTGTGGCACCTCAGGCCAGTCTGGCCGGGAACATGGGGTGAGATCAGGAGGACGGCGCAACTGCCGCGTTAAAGTTATTTGTTTATTTTTCATCCTTATTCCGCAACTAGATTGATGAATTGAGGTCGCTCTGCCCGGCTTTTGACGCCAGGAAGCCCGGGCCATTGTAAATCATTTCCGGATCACTCGTTATGAACAGCAACAGGGCAATCATCACGGGTTCACATCAATGAGTCTATCCATACACACCTGGCTGGTCACGTACGACATCAGCGACAACCGCCGCCGCAACCGACTGCACAAAATTCTCTCAGGCTATGGCCAGCCGTTGCAGAAATCAGTTTTCCTCTGTCAGCTCTCTGCCCGCAAACTGAGGAAGATGCAGGATGAAGTCGCTGCGTTTGAGCGCGATTTAACCGACAGCATTCACTGTATCGCCGTGGCCAATCCCGAAGCCATGCCGACACATCCCTCTCTCTGGATCGTGGAGTAACGCCATGTCCGTACTCGTGCTCGACCAACACGGCAGTTCCCTCGGTTTTCAGAATCAGCAACTCACCCTTAAACAGCCGGATCAAAATCCGGTCGGCTTCCCCATTCATCAGGTCGACCACCTGCTGGTATCCGCTCGGGTCAATTTCAGTCATGCCGCCCTCACGGCACTGTTGAGCGAAGGTATCCCTACCCTGTTTTGCAGCGCAACGGGCTGGCTATACGGGCATCTGGCCAGCGAAACCGGTGGGCAGGTTCAGAGGCGTGCCCGCCAGTATCAGGTGATGACCAACCCTGAACAGGCACTGGCCACGGCCAAAATCATCGTACAGGCCAAATTGCAAAGCCAGATAAGGCTGTTTCACCAATGGAAATTGAGTACCCTGGAACTGACCCGTTACCGCAGCAAAATCGCCAGTGCTGCTGATATGGATCGGCTACGGGGTTACGAAGGGATGCTGGCCCGTTTGTACTTTGCCGGTTTTCGCAACCAACTGGCCGATACGCCTTTCCGCTTTGAAAGCCGGCAACGCCGCCCACCACGTGATCCGGTGAATGCCCTGCTATCGTTGGGCTATACCTTGCTGCTCGGAGAGGCGGTCGTGGCAGT
>CAIVXW010000286.1 GCA_903910005.1 uncultured Methylococcaceae bacterium | reverse complement strand
GCCATGCGTCAGTTCATCCTGCGGCTGCGCGAAGAAGGTAAATGTGTCCTGTTCACCAGCCACATCATGCAGGAAGTCGCTGCCCTGTGTGACCAGGTGGTGATCATTGCCCAGGGCCGGGTGACCGCCACCGGCACGCCCCAGTCGCTGCGTGAACAGACCGGCAAGGAGAACCTGGAAGATGCCTTCGTGGCCGCCATTGGCACAGCAGAAGGGTTGGAATGATGAAAAAGATTTGGGTGATCGTTCAGAAAGAACTGCTCGACAACCTGCGCGACTACCGCAGTTGGACAACCGGCCTGTTCTGGGCTTTATTCGGGCCGCTGCTGCTGGGCGGGATGATCATGATCCTGGGAAACACCGTCCGGGACAAAGTGTATGTTGACTTGCACCTGCCGGTTCAAGGTGTCGAGAATGCCCCCAACCTGATCGCCTTCCTCGAAGCGCATGAGATGATCATCGATCCTGCGCCAGCGGACCCACAAGCCGCGGTCATCGCCGGGGATGTCAATGTGGTACTGGTGATCCCGCCGGATTATGCGGACGAGTTTTCCGCCGGGAAAACGGCCACCCTCCAACTGGTGTTCGACAGCACCCGCCAGACCGCCATGGTGGATATCCAGCGTATCAAGCTTTTACTGGATGAGTACAGCCGCTATATGGGCAGTTTGCGGCTTGCCATGCGTGGGGTGAGCCCGGAAGTGATCCAGGTGGTGCAGGTGCAGGAGCAGGATACCGCCACCCCCCAGAGCCAGGCGCTCGTGTTCCTGTCGATGCTGCCTTACTTCATCATCTTTGCCATTTTCAACGGGGCATCGCCGATCATTACTGATGCGACTGCCGGGGAGCGCGAACGCCGCTCACTGGAACCGCTGCTGCTCAATCCCCTGCCGCGCGGCTGGATCGCCATTGGGAAGATGATCTCCGCCATGCCATTTGCCCTGGTCAACCTGCTGATCACGCTCTTCGGGTTTGGAGCCATCTTTGAGTTGCTGCCGATGGAAGAGATGCTGGGAATGAAGATCGGCCTGAGCCTGGGCTCGCTGACCGCCATCTTCCTGGTCTGCCTGCCGGTGGTATTCCTGGCCTGCGCCATCCAGACTGTGATCGCATCGTTCACCCGCACCACCAAAGAAGCCGGAACCTACCTGCCCTTCGTTGGGCTGATCCCCTCCCTGCCGGGGCTGGCGCTGGCTTTCCTGCCGGTGAAGCCAACCCTGTGGATGATGCTCATCCCGACCTTTGGGCAGCAAATCCTGATCAACCAGTTCCTGCGGGCTGAACCGATCAGTGCAGTGAACGTGGTGGTATCGGCGATCATCACCCTGGTGATGTCCGCCCTGATTACCCTGGCAGCCATCCGGTTTTACGAGCATGAACGCATCGTGATCGGGTAACGACAATTAAACGCACCGCCCTGCCAGCAGGAAAGCCGGGCAGGGCGGATTGTGGGGGGGAGTGAAGGACTGAATTCAGTGTACACAAAACCGGGCGGGAATTCAAGTTCCTGACCGGTTTTTCTAATAAATAGCAACCGTCTTCCCATCTTTTTTGTTGCATAATTGGGGCCAGAACACCAAATCAACGCTTTACTGGAATAGGAAAATGACCAAAAAAGACCTGGATCGTTATCGTGGCTGCCTGCTGGGGCTGGCGGTTGGAGATGCCATCGGCACAACCGTGGAGTTCAAGCCGCGCGGCTCGTTTGTGCCGGTCACCGACATGACGGGCGGGGGTGTATTCAATCTCAAACCGGGCCAGTGGACGGATGACACATCGATGGCGCTGTGCCTGGCCGAGAGCCTGGTGGAGAAGGCTGGCTTCGACCCGCTCGACCAGATGCGGCGTTACCTGGACTGGTACCAGAATGGGTATCTTTCGAGCACGGGCAAGTGTTTTGACATCGGTGGTGCCACTCGCCAGGCGCTGGAGAACTTCAAGGCCACTGGCAAGCCGATGAGCGGGTCAAAGCATCCATCCAGCGCCGGGAATGGATCACTGATGCGCCTGGCCCCGGTGGCGATGTTCTATGCTTCCAGCCTGGCAAAAGCGCAATTCTTCGCCGCCAAAAGCTCGCGCACCACTCACGCGGCCAAAGAATGCGTGGAAGCCTGTACCCTGTTTGCCGGGATGCTGGTCTCCGCGCTGGCTGGCGAAGACAAAGAAACCATCCTGTTT
>CAIVXW010000285.1 GCA_903910005.1 uncultured Methylococcaceae bacterium | reverse complement strand
GCAAGTGTGACGGGGAACCGGGAGTTAAAACCCTCTGGCGCGGCTACCGGCGTGTCCGAACCTTGGTTGAGGGTCTCCAAAACCTCCGCCAACCGGGCATTGAGGGATGAGTTGTGTGTAATCGTAGGGCTCGGGCGAGGAGAACTGGGTTGCCTCCAAAATTGGACACACGGAAGTTGTCTCGAATCCGCATTTTACCTGGCCCGGTAACGGGAGTGACCTGTTCATTATTGGGGCATGATGGCAGTAAGCCACGCCAGACAGGCGTTGCCCTGTCATGCGGGCAATCGGGATTCAGGATACATACCAACACGCGGGAACCGGTGCGATCAGGCAAGAAAAAAGGTCAACAGTGAACTGTTGACCTTTTGGTGTTTGGTGGAGGTGGCGGGAATTGAACCCGCGTCCGCAAATCCTCCGCCGTTGGCCCTACATGCTTATCCGGCTCTATTGGTGTTTAACCCTTGACTACCCGAACGGCAGGGACAGTAAAGAGCGATTCCGTGTGTTTTAGCGAATCAGCCCCGGACGTGCTTCATCGCGAGCTTTTGCTTGGGTTACCCCTGAGTCGAAGTCCAAAAGCAGGCTTCTATCAGAGGCTGGCCGACTTAAGCGGCCAGGGCGTAAACGTCGTCGTTTGCGTCTATTTTTTTGCAGATTGTTTTACGAGGTAATCTGCACCTCGGCATGCGCCTCAGGGTTTGCAATCCACGTCGAAGCCAAGTCACCCCCGGCATAAGGTTGGGCAGTATACCCCCGGTGAAGTTCCCGTTGCAATCCGGTTTTTCAGGAAGGAGATGGCGACGGGGAGGGATCGGCTTATCGTCCAGGCGGCTGGCGACGTGATCCGCATCAGCTGGAAACAACCATATAGGGAGACGCTCTGCGATGTCCTCACTCAAAGCTGATTTTGACGAGTTGTGCGAGCACATCCGGCGCGGGCGGGAACTCGGCCATGCGAGTTTCGAACCCGTTTACTACCTGGTCTTTCCGCCAGAGCAAATCCTCGACGTGAAGCGGCAAACGCCTGCCTGGATGGCCAAACTCCACCAGGAAGGCTGGGACATTCACACCTTCTCCATCGTCGAACAGATTTGGATCCTGCTCAAAGGCGATCCGTTCTGGTCACTGTGGGTGACCGAGGACAAGTCGGCTCCGCTGGATTGGCCGCGCACCAACAAGGCACTGGCCGACATCCTGACAACGGAGAACGGCTTGCTCAAGCGGCTTGAACAGGCCCTGCAGCCGTTGGAGGGGCAGCAGAACGCGCTGCTGTTGGTAACAGACCTTGAGGCACTGCATCCGTTTATGCGGATCGGTGCCATGGAAAGCCAGCTCCAGGGCAAGTTTCACGTACCGACGATTTTTCTGTACCCCGGTGTCCGAACCGGGAAGACGCGCCTGAAGTTTCTCGGCTTCTATCCGGAAGATGGCAACTACCGCTCCGTCCATGTCGGTGGCTGAACAGACAAAACTCAAGTCAGATGCTGCTTGCGGAGAGTCTTTTCAGCCCGTTGCCGGGCGGCATGGGTGTGTACCACGCGCCAGCGTTGCCGGATACCGGCACAGGTGACAGCGGTTCGGGGTTGCAAGCCAGGTCAGAAGCCGCCGCCAGGGTGATTTCCCGGGTCAGGGTCAAGGTCTCGGGCACCCGACTGACCCAGCCAAACCCGCCGAGTTGTTGCAGGGTTTCGGCGGTATACAGTGAAGTTCGAGCAAGAGCAACGAAAAGCCGCCTGATTTTATTGTCCGGAAAAGTCTTGCCGTACCAGCGCAATCAGGCGAAGGTTCGCCGAACTTTTCACCTGCACCCGAGTCTGTCAGATCGCGTAT
>CAIVXW010000284.1 GCA_903910005.1 uncultured Methylococcaceae bacterium | reverse complement strand
TGGCTGATCGCCTGATTTTTCTGTCGCCACCACCCTGCCGGATCGTGCGGGACAGCCTGGTTCCCCTTGCCCGCACCGAGCGGAATCCGGCCCGGATTGAGGCATTGCATCAGTCGCTACGGCAGGATTTTCCCGAACTTGCCGGCCTGCTGTAGCGGACATTCCGCCCCCCTCACCCGGAATTGGCATAATAAAAATAACCGCTATGCCCCAACGACCACCCCGCCCTTCGGGCACCCCTACCAAAATTCCCCTCCTCCGGAGGGGTGGCAGGCGAAGCCTGACGGGGTGGTGCTGTTAACCGACACCATCGCGGCTACCAGCCCCAATTAGACGACTGGGGGGGCGGAATGTCGGCTGGACAGTGCCATTACGGGCCGCCGCAATTCAATCTCCCCGCCAGGGGCGCAATTTTTTGCCGTATCGCTCCTTCCTGTTTGCAAAATCCGGCACGGCAGTTCGTTCATATCAATGTGAATCGTTTTTTCCTTTTTTCACTACGAGACTCAAAAATGAAGAACTTGCAGCACAGCAGAAACAACCAACAGAAGATCATTGCCAGTGGTTTGAGTGGAGCCTTGAAAACAGCACCCTTAGGGGTAGGTAGTGCTTTCATATCAGGTGCTGCTTTAACCACGACCACGGTTCCCAATACCATTCTCTGGGGACTTATTACGGTAGGTACAAGCACTACCACGGCAGTAGTAATGCCAGTGGTTATTACCTATGCAGTGTGCGGTGCAGTACTGGGCGGGCTGTTTGCAGCTTACCGGACTTATAACCGTCAGAATGAAATTGAGAAAAAATTTATCCAGTACGCCATGTACGAGGGTGAAGAAAAATAATAATTATTGAATACGACTTATCCGTTTCATTCGTCAATTCACGCAATATCCGGAAATAAAATGATGCGAGCTTTCACTCAAACATCCATTCCCCTTGATGCTCAGGAATCGATACTCGAACTGGCCGATTATCTACCGGCTTCCGTCCGAGGCAGTTTCGTTAGGAATACCGTACACCGGATCGAGGAATTGGCTATTACCTACAACAATACCTTGATCTATGGCGCGATTGGCTGGGTTGTCGGTCATGTTATTGACAATTTTTTGAGCGTACATATTCCATTTACGGATGGATTAACCTGCCTGACCGGAGGTAAAGCAGGTGAAGCCGGTCTGCTGGCAGGAGTATTCAAAGGCTTCGTTGAAGATCGAGCCAATGCTCGCCAAACTGAACTGGTATCCAGGGTCGTCCGGGAGGAAGTTCGCAGGGCCATAATGGATGCAAAGAATGTCTGAATTTTCCGGATATTCTTGTGATAATGAAAGTTTCTTCTCTCTGTTAAATCATCAAAAAAGGTATATTCCATGAAATTCATGACTGATGCAGCTTTTGAAGAAGCTACAACGACTGCCGCTGAACTGGCACTGGATCAATTCAAGCACATCCTCTATCCGGTTATCCTTGTCGGGTTGGTGGGGGTGCTTGTTGCAGGATTCTGGCTTGGGCATGCAAAAGGAAAAAAAGACTTCAGTGAATTCCCGGGTATAAAGCATATTTAGTGAAATTTTGGCTCACGCACGGATTCATGACAATGGGTTCTTTATTACCTGAATAATTGAGAAGCGACCAACTCAACAAGGATGCAGGCCGGATTACCACTCATGATATTGAGGAAGTTATCGACAGAGCGGATGAAATCAAGGGAAAATTCATGGACGGTGGTCCCCTCAAGCGTTTCATCCGCGATGCACAGTTGATGGTCTCGCTGGTTCAGGATTACTGGAACCGCTCTTACCGGGAAATTCCCTGGTGGGCCATTGCTGCCGTCTCTGCCGCCCTGCTTTATGTACTCAGCCCCATTGATCTCATCCCTGATGTGATTCCCGTACTGGGTTTGCTCGATGATGCGATGGTGGTAAGTGCCTGCCTGTTGATGGTCGAGCAGCAACTGGCAGACTATGAAGCCTGGAAACGCAGACGACATTCGTAGTGCATGGCTTGCCGTGACGGCTTCCGCCGTTTCTCCGCCATAAGGTAGCCGGTTCGCGGAGCGAAGCCTGAGCGAACCGCCTGACGGCCCAACAACAAACCCGACACATTTCAGGAGTCAACATGACCGCAGCCGTTTTGCAAAACCTGCACAAACCCCGGATGGGCGAAGATTCGATCACGCTCGATCTGGTGACCCAAACCCCGCTGTATACCGGCGGCATCGGCCAGTGGGGCGACCAGATTCATCCGTCCGGGCTTTTGGGTTCCATCCGCTTTTTTTCCTGCCTAGTCGCACGTACCCTCGGCGATACCGGTTTTGAAGACGCCGTGTGGGGAAACGCGGGCGGAGATAATCACCATGCCAGGGGGGTGGCGTTGCGGTGGGATGTGTCGGGATTGAAGCCCGTGACGCTACCCGAAAAACTCGAGTTTCAGCGGGAAGACATTGCCCGCAAACGGGCCTGGTATTACAACCAGGCGTATACCGGTCGCCTCAAGCTGACAGTGACCCGGCGCAATATCAGCGACAAACACTGGAACCGATTTTTGCTGGCTCTCAGGATACAGATTCGTCACGGTACCTTTGGGGCGAAAGATCAGTTTGGACTGGGGGTTTTGTCAGCCGATCATCTTCCGCCGGTGAAACCTCTCAATGAGCAGATAAATTACCCCAGAGCCTCGGGTTTGTACCTGTGCTGTTTTGGGCTGGTCAAGCTCGGACGAAAGCCCGGTAACCGCGAGGAACTGGATATTCCTCAGGCACTCCGTCTGGGGTTGGCTACCAGAATTGCCATGCGGGATGCCTTGCGACCCAGTACGGACGCCCCGACTGCGGAGCAGCAGCACTGGAAGACCATCCGTCACAGAATGATGGGCGTTTTGAACGAATATGGCAGTGCGGTCAACATCTCTGCGGCGTATCCGCTTGATGATTCATCGTCTTCCGCCAGCCTGCGTTTCATGATTCGAATCCCGCGAACCAGTGAGGAACTAAGCCAGGAACTAAGCCAGGAACTAATCAAGAAACAAAAAAGCCAGGAACGAACCGAGATATTTAAACGGTTATTTGGTGCATTCGAGAAACTGGCACTGGATGGCTGGAATATCCATGGAATAACCCGTGAGTTTGGTGGAAACTGCGGAGGTTTTAATCACCCTGCCAAATGGCTCAATAAAATCGCAGGTATTTGACATGAATCTTGAATTTCTGGCTGAACTCGATCAGGAACGGCTATTACCGCCAAATAACTGGCCTGCCTTCGCCTTTTACGCAAAAGGAAAGGCGACTACATTAAATCATTTGACTGACATTCGTTGTCAGTTTCTACAAAAACATTTCATCAAATCTACCAATGAGAAGAAACCCGAACTGGGCACGCACCGCTCGCGTGACGTCGAAACCGGACGCAGTGCCTTCGATAAAGCCGGCCTGACCCGCCCGCCCAACATCGCCCTCTACCCCGCCGGCAGTGCGCTGCTCACCCTCAAGTTCCGGTTGCTGTCCCCCTTGCTGACCCGGGACGATGACCCTTTTTACCTGTTCGATAACCCGGTACGCCGCGATCACATTTTTGGTGTGCCGTACCTCGCGGCAGCCAGTGTGAAAGGTTTGGCGTTTGATGCCTACCAGCGCGGTTTTCCCAATGCCGAAATCGCAGAGGCTCTTGATCCGGAGTTATCCCCCGTAGCCCGCAGCATGGCGCGTACCCGCCAGTTCCGCTTGCAGGATGGCGAGAGTAATGACAAGGGTCATGCCCGGCGGCTGTTCGGGCTGGCCGATGACGGGCTGAAATCCACCGTCGACGATCAGCCAGAGGAACCCAGTCAGGCCGGACGGCTGCATTTCAGCCCGGTGTGGTTTCCGGCGGTGCAATACCTGGTGATGAATCCCGGCGATGCCAAAACCGGGCTGGGTACAATACCGATTCAGTTTGAAGCCATCGCTCCGCATACGGCCAGTGGCAAACCGGTGGAAGCGGAAATCCAGGTGGTGTATTTCAATCCGGCAGGAACCCGCGACAGCGACACGGCAACGGTTCGGGGTGATTTGGCCCGCTGGCTGGCAGCGGTGGCGGTGTGGTGGCCAGTGCTGGGGCTGGGGGCCAAACGCCTGGCCGGTTACGGTGCGATTGAGCCGGTGAGTGCCTGTTGTCAGGCTAAAGACTGGACGCAGTGGGACAGCAATAAAACCTTTTCCGGTTCAGCCAGTTGGATGAACCTTGCAGAACAGATTGCCGAAGGAGCCTGAGATGAATGTTGCTGAACGTAATTTGATACTGGCTGGCGAAATCAGTGCTTTCCTGCATGATCTGGGCAAACTGCATCCGGGGTTTGCGCGGGAGAATCTTGCAGGTGAGGAAAGCTCCGGCAACCTGAGTAAACAAGTTAAGGAAAGCACCAAAATCGGTGCAGCACACGGAGCGATTCTGGAGGAGGGAAGAATTTATCCGGATGCGACTGAGTTATTGAAAAATACGGCTTTGCTGGATTGCCTGAATCACCTGCACGAACATTCGGGCTGGGCCAAATTACTGGCTTTATCCAATGAATACTGCGCTCCCCAAACCGTTCAGGCTCCCGGGCTGGGAGTTTGTTTGAATCATCATCATGCGACAGACAAATTTCTGGACGGCAGGCGATGTGTATTAGGTGATTTATACAGTTATGCCGCCGATATTCGAGATTCGGCACTGGATAAGGGAAGTAGTGGAACCCTGCATGCCACTCAATTACTGGAAAACGCCATCATTGCGGATAGCTTTGGTAGACAGCAACAAGCCTATGCACCGGCTACACTGGAAAAATCCTGGAAAGATATTCCTGAAAAATTGAACGTGTTGTGGCCGAAGGAGTTACCGGGTGATGTAGCTGAATTACGTCAAAAGATACTGGAATCCATGACCCAGTTATTCCGGAGTGCTCTCGGCGAAACCCGCCGCCCCACCAACGATGTCACCCTGTGGCATCACAGTTTTTCTACTGCCAGTCATTTCAAGGCGGCATTGGCAGAAGGGGTGCTGCGGCAGGATTTTGCCCGCTGGCAAAATGAAACCGGTTTGTTTGATGAAAACCGGATGGGGCAAATACGCTTCCGTTTGCTCGGCATTCGCTGGGACTGGCGCGAACTGACCCGGCAAGCCTTCCGACCCGTGACGCTGGTCAGCCTGACCCAGTGTCGTGACGAAGTCATAGCTGCCATTCGCCAGTGGGTTGAAAT
>CAIVXW010000283.1 GCA_903910005.1 uncultured Methylococcaceae bacterium | reverse complement strand
CTGACTCCTGACTCCTGGTGCCTGGCGCCTGGCGCCTGGCGCCTGGCTGGCTCCTACCTGGCTCCTGGCTCCTGGCTCCTGGCTCCTGGCTCCTGGCTCCTGGCTCCTGGCTCCTGGCTCCTGGCCGCCGAACCCTGACCCGCCTCGCCCTTTGCAGATCATCCATGCGACCGCTTCGCCACTTCAGCCGCCTCCAGGCTCATGAATACTGATCCCATATTATCGCAACTGCGTCTTTCCGGTTCGCCCCAGACATTTTCGCTGCAACGCATTCATCTGGATCTGCCATTGTTCGGAGGGTTGGCCCTGTTGTCGGGCCTGGCCTTCGTCATACTTTATAGCGCGGGCGGGCAAAATATTGGTGTACTGATGAAGCAGGCACTGCATCTGGGGTTGGCGACCGTCGTCATGGTCGGGATTGCCCAGATTCATCCGCGTCATCTCCGTTTTTATAGTCCGTTCCTGTTTCTGGGAGGCGTCGTGCTGTTGACCGCCGTATTGATCATGGGGGAGATCGGCAAGGGGGCGCAGCGCTGGCTTGATCTGGGAATCCTGCGTTTTCAGCCCTCTGAAATGACCAAGTTATCCACCCCGATGATGCTGGCCTGGTTCCTGTCAGGGCATTCCTCACCGCCTCATCCAAGGCACCTGCTGATAGCCGGTCTGCTGGTGGCGGTACCAACACTGCTCATCGCCAGGCAACCTGATCTGGGAACCGCCGTACTGGTCGGTAGTGCCGGAGCCTCGGTAGTATTTCTGGCCGGCATCCCCTGGATTTACCTGACCGGACTGGTTTTGGCGGGAGGCGGGTTGTTACCGGTGCTATGGCATTTCATGCACGGTTATCAGCGGGATCGGGTGCTGACCCTGCTCAATCCCGAAGGCGATCCACTGGGACGGGGATATCACATCATCCAGTCAAAAATTGCCATCGGTTCCGGTGGCATCTATGGCAAGGGGTGGCTGCATGGCACGCAAACCCACCTGGAGTTTTTGCCGGAACACTCGACAGACTTCATTTTTGCGGTGCTGGCCGAGGAGTTTGGCCTGGTGGGATGCCTGAGTCTTTTGGTTATTTACCTGTTTATCCTGGGGCGTTGTTTTTACATCGTGATACAGGCCCAGGATCGCTATGCCCGTTTACTGAGCGGGGCATTGACCCTTACTTTTTTTGTGTACGTTTTTGTCAATGTCGGCATGGTCATCGGTATCCTGCCGGTTGTAGGCGTTCCCCTGCCTCTGGTTAGTTATGGCGGTACTTCACTGGTGACCCTCATGGCCGGTTTTGGCATGCTGATGTCGGTGCAAACCCATCAGAGAAAACCGCATGCTTGAATTCAACAATGTGTATAAACGCTATGCGGAAAGCGGTGAAATCCTCTCCGGCATCAGTTTTCAGCAGGCACGGGGGGAGATGATTTTCCTGACCGGGCATTCCGGGGCGGGCAAGAGTACCCTGCTCAAGCTGATTCCGGTCATGGAGCGGGTGACCCGTGGACAGATACTGTTCGAGGGCAAACCGGTCAACCGGATCGCAAATCACCATATTCCCCTGCTGCGCCGCAAACTGGGGCTGATTTTTCAGGATTATCGACTGCTCCATGACAGAACCATCTTCGAGAACGTGGCCTTGCCGCTCATGATTGCCGGCTACAGTCCACAGGACACCGGCAGACGGGTTCGAGCCGCCCTCGACAAGGTGGGTCTGTTGCGTAAGGAGAAACGCTATCCCATGTCCCTGTCCGGTGGTGAACAGCAGCGCGTCGGCATTGCCCGGGCCATTGTGCATAAGCCGCCGATGATTCTGGCTGACGAACCCACCGGCAACCTGGATCCTGACCTGTCCATTGAAATCATGAACCTTTTTCAGGAATTTAACCGGGTTGGGG
>CAIVXW010000282.1 GCA_903910005.1 uncultured Methylococcaceae bacterium | reverse complement strand
GGCTCCACCCTCACCTCGCTTATTTACGCCACCTTCACCTTTGTATTGTTTGCCCTGGAAGCCTCGATCATGTCGCTGGCTCTGGTGCTTTATTTTGATATCACCCTGGCCTGGGCACATGTCATCAGTGCCCTGGTCGTGATTCCTCTGGTGGCCTACGGGGTCACCACCATCAGTCGCTTGCAGCTTTTTACCCAGCCTGTCTGGCTGGTGCTGATGATCAGCCCCTTTGTGGCGGTGCTTCTGCGCGAACCCGATACCCTGACCGAAGCCTTGCTGTTTCAGGGTCTGGGAGGGCATCCCCCGCATTTTGATGCCCTGCTGTTCGGCAGTGCCTGCACGGTGGCTTTTTCCATGGTGGCCCAGATTGGCGAGCAGGTGGATTTTCTGCGTTTTCTGCCGGAGAAAACGAGCAAAAACCGGTTCCGCTGGTGGAGTGCGGTGATCGTGGCCGGGCCAGGCTGGGTGGTTTTGGGTGTGATCCGGCAGTTGGGGGGAGCTTTGCTGGCCTATCTGGCCCTGAAGCACGGGGTGCCGGTTCATCAGGCCCATGAACCCACTCAAATGTATCAGGTGGCTTATACCGTCCTGTTCGACGATCCCAAGGCCGCCCTGACCGTGACCGTCCTGTTCGTGGTGCTGTCGCAGGTCAAGATCAATGTCACCAATGCCTACGCCGGTTCGCTGGCCTGGTCGAATTTCTTTTCCCGGCTGACACACAGCCATCCGGGGCGGGTGGTGTGGCTGATCTTCAATGTCGCCATCGCCCTGCTGCTGATGGAACTGGGAGTCTTCAGTGCCCTGGAGCGCATTCTGGGTTTGTTTTCCAATGTGGCCATTGCCTGGATTGGTGCCCTGGTCGCTGATCTCGTCGTGAACAAACCGCTGGGGCTCAGTCCACCGTTTGTCGAATTCAAACGCGCCTATCTGCCTGACATCAATCCGGTCGGGGTGGTGTCCACCCTGGGTGCGTCCTGTGTGGCGATGGCCGCTTACCTCGGAATTTTTGGTGAACTGCCGCAAGCCTTTTCCGCTTTTATTGCCCTGGGGCTTGCCCTGGTTTTGTCACCCCTGCTGGCCCGATTGACCCGGGGGCATTACTACCGGGTTCGGGATCGTGATGACCGGGACGCGGCCGCTGCATCCGGGAGGCCGTGCTGCATCTGTCAGAATGACTTTGAACCGGAAGACAAAGCCTATTGCCCGGCTTACCGCGATACCATTTGTTCCCTGTGCTGTACCCTGGATGCACGCTGTCAGGATGCCTGCAAACCGGGTATGCGTTTGACCGACCAGTTGCAGGAACTGGCCGACTGGCTGCTGCCGGCCCGGCTCTCCAGACCGCTGCGTTTACGGCTCATGCAGTTTGGCCTTCTTTATTGCTCGCTGGCCCTACTGACCGGCCTGTTCGTGGGCGTGATCTACTACCAGGACGGGTTGCTGGTGATTGACCAGGAAAGCCGGGTCAGCCAGATTCTCCAGAACAATTTCCTCCGTGTGTATTCAGCCCTGCTGGTTTTTCTGGGGCTGGCCACCTGGTGGCTGGTACTGAACAACGAAAGTCGCCAGGTGGCGCGGGAAGAATCCGGCCGTCAGACCCTGCTCCTGCAGCGTGAAATCGCGGAACACCGCAAAACCTACAGCCAGCTCCAGGAGGCACGCAATCTGGCGGATCGTGCCAATCTGGCCAAGAGCCGCTTTTTGTCCGACATGAGTCACGAAATACGCACGCCGCTCAACAGCATTCTGGGCTATGCACAAATACTCAGAAAAGACCCTGCCATTCCCCCGCATCGGCGTGATGCCGTGGAAACCATCCAGCGCAGCGGCGATCATCTGGCCGCATTGATTGAAGATATCCTCGACATTTCCAGGATTGAGGCCCGCAAGTTTGAGCTCAAGCCAGCCGCCATTGATTTTCCGGCATTTATTGAGCAACTGGTGCAGATGTTCAAACCCCAGGCAGAAGCCCGGGGACTGGCTTTCCGCTGTCAACTGATTGATGCCTTGCCACCCTGTATTCGGGGCGACGAGAAGCGGGTAGGGCAGATTCTCATCAATCTGCTGGGGAATGCGATCAAGTTTACACATCAAGGGCACGTGCTGTTGCGCGTCAGCTACAGTGGCGAAATTGCCCGCTTTGAGGTGGTGGATACCGGCGCAGGCATACCGGCTGATCAGATGGACAACATTTTTCAGCCCTTTCAGCGGGGCGGTAACGGCTTGGGCAATGCCGTGGCCGGTGCCGGATTGGGGCTGACCATCAGCAAAATACTGGCCGGCATTATGGGCGGTGAACTCACGGTCGCCAGCGAGGTGGGCAAGGGCTCTCACTTTACCGTCAGACTCTACCTGCCGCATCAGAGAAACCGGGAAACACCCACGGTAGAGGAAGACATTGTCGGTTATGCCGGCAACCGGCGCAAAATCCTGATAGTCGATGACCATGCCGAGCAGCGTACCCTGCTGCACTCGGCCCTGGCCCCGCTGGGGTTTGATATTGAGGAAGCCGCATCGGGTGAGGAATGTCTGGGCCGGGTTCGTGAAATCCGCCATGACCTGCTGCTGCTTGACATCGCCATGTCTGGCATAAGCGGCATTGAGGTGGCCGGGCAGTTAAGAGCCACCGGCT
>CAIVXW010000281.1 GCA_903910005.1 uncultured Methylococcaceae bacterium | reverse complement strand
TTCTTGACATGGTAATTCCTGCATTGATTTTGGAAATTGAAACTGGATTTTACTCGACCGGATACGCGATGGCGGCAGGATTTTCAATCCATGCAGACATTCTTCACTGACCGTTCAGGAGAGCAGGGCGAGGGTAGCCGTATTCATTGCAAAGTTCAATCATTCCCCGGTATCTTGCACCAGTGCCGTCAACACGGCCCTGAAGTCGGCAATCAGGGCGGCTACCCTGTCTTCCGCCAGATACCCCTGCTTGTATTGCCAGCAACTGGTCAGAGCCAGACCTTCCGGGGTTTGTCGTTCCCAGACCGTGGGATACAGATCAGGAAACATGGATTCTCCGTGTATTTCTTCCATGAAATGAACTGTACACCCGGTCAGGTTCAGTTCATCACGGGACAGTTCGCCCAGAAAACTGAATACCGTGCGGAACAGGGGCGTGGTTCGCGGGGAATCCGGTGCGATCTGCGGGGCCATGACGGCAAACGGTATATCCTGATGGGCGAATGCTGCCAGCACAATGCGGCGGGTTTGCTGGAGCAGGCTGATGCAATCAGGTGCTTCGGCCAGATCAAAACGCAAGGCCAGAATGTTGAGCAGGGAACCAGGCAGGGATTCCAGTTTCCAGTGGTTGCGATTGGCCAGCGTGGTACCCAGCACCACGTCGGTGCAGCCGCTGTGGCGACCGAGTACCAGCGCGTAGGCAGATACCAGTGTCATGAACAGGCTGACTCCCCGGGCCTGGCTGAGGCGGTGCAGTTGCCCGGTCAGTTCAGCCGACAATTCGCACCAGAGGGTGCCCGCCACGAAGGTGTCTGACGGCTGCTCACGTCCGGCAATGCGCTGGGTCAGTGGTGGCGGTTCGCCCGGTTTGAACCAGTCATGCCAGTAGGCCAGACGGGTTGTCATATCCCCGGCCAGCAGAGCCTGCTGCCAGCGCACGCAACCGGCATACTGCATGGGCAGGGGCGGCAATGCGGTGTCGGTATTGCCGCTGGAGAAGGCGGCATAAAACCGTTCGATTTCGTGCAGGAGTGCCCTGAGCGACCCCGTATCGAACAGGGTATTGTGCAGGCACAGCAGCAGGACATGATCCTGCTCGGCCAGGGTGATCAGACACACCCGGAGGGTACAGTCCTGCGCCAGGTCGAACGGGGTGTGGCACTCGGCCTGAATTTCCCGCTCAATACCGGCCTGTTGCCCGGCCGTATCCTGGCACGCCGCCAGACTGACCGACCGGATCAAAATCCGTCCCGTGGCTGCAACCACCTGTCTGACCTCTCCGTCCACCGGTTGCAGGGTGGTTCGCAGAAATTCATGGCGTTCGACCATGGCATCCAGGCTGCGCTGCAGGGCAGCGACCTCCAATGGGCCGCTGATCCTGAATCCGAACGGGACGTTATAAAAACATTCGCCCGGATAACGTGCCTGGATCAGGCCAAAATGACGCTGGGCAAAGGACAGGGGATGAATACCGGCTCGCGCCTGTTCTCCCGTAAACGGAAAACCGTCCTGCGGGGCGTGAACGCCGGTCTCTGCCAGAAAGCGGATCAGTGCGGGTTTTTCGGTCTGGAGTCGGGCACGCAACGCCGCTGTCAGGGCACCGGGAGGGGCATCAAACCGCAGTTTGTCGCCTTCAAGCCACAAACGGACATCCAGGCGTTCCAGTTCAGTCAGCAGACAGTCAAGGGCTGGCAGCACGGTTGCGGTACTCAAATTTCCCCCTCTTCCCGTTCGGTCAGGGTGTCATCCTGCCCTTCGGCCAGACGGGTATCCAGATCAGGATGCAGTTCCATGAGGTGTACCGCCAAACCGGCAACGGTCGGCGCATTGAATACCACCAGCGGCGGCAGTGCCTTGTTGAATAATTTCTGCAGGCGGTTGGCCACTACCATGGCCTTGAGTGAGTTGCCGCCCAGCACGAAAAAATTGTCCTCAATTCCGACCCGGGCTTCGTCCAGCACCTCGCTCCAGATTCGAACCAGGGTTTTTTCCAGCGGATTATGGGCCGCAACGAATGCGGTTTCGCGGGGGGGATGCGCCTCCTGCGACAGTTTTTCCAGTGCCTTGCGGTCAATTTTGCCGGAGGGCGACAGCGGCATGGTCTCCAGCAGGGTATAGGCCGACGGTACCATGTAATCCGGTAGCCGTTCTCCCAGAAGCGATTTGAGGTGCGGAATCAGCACCCGACCCCGCTTGGCGGTGTGGGGATTGAAGGCATAGTCACGCCAGTGCCCGCGTGGCATGGCAGTGCCAAAGGAGTACGGCGGGCGGGTGTCGGTCGCACGCACGAACAAGGCATCAAACGCCCCCTGTTCGTCGGTATTGACCCAGGACAACTCCAGTTGGTAACCCTGCTCGGCGGCCAGTTGCTGCAGGTCTTCCGGTTCAATGCCGGTGGCTTGTGGCGGGGTTGGTGTGTTCCGCAATGCCCCGATCAACTCGGCTGGATCGGCCTCCCGCAGTCGCGCCAGTGTGGTCGCTTCACTGACCAGGCGGGCATTGGGAATGTTGCGAACCGCGTGGACGGCTGGTTTGTGCTGATCAAGATGCTGACGCAGCGTGTCCAGGCTCATGCCGTCCGCCTGCCAGTCCGGACTGTCTGCCGGAACCGGAACCGGTTCGGCCGGGTTGCCGATGTGGAGAATGGCATCAAAGCGGAACCGGGTGAGCTGGTTCTGCGAATAGCCGGGTTTCGGCACAATCTGGACATGGGTCAGTCCCGGTACGAACCGGGCCAGACTGATGAAAAAGGCCGGCGCAAACTGCAGGTCCTTTTCGGCATCCATCTGTTGCCGCATCCTGAGCCATACCTGATTGACGCTATCGTCATCCCCGGCCTTGAACCATTGCACCGATGCATTGAAGGTTTCCCGCAGCAGCATGTTGGGGACATCGCCCACGAAAATGTGTCCACCGGCCCTGACCAGTCGGGCCGCCCCCTGCAGCACCCTGACCAGATAATCGGCATCGGGGAAATGCTGGATCACCGAATTGATGACGACGGCATCCACGCTGTCGGTGGCCATGTCATCGGTTTCGTGGGCTCCCCGGTGCAGCAGGGTGATTCGTTCCAGTCCGGGTACCCGGGTCTGAAAGGCGCGGATGTGGTTCAGGCCGGTTTCGGAAATGTCAGCACCCACATAACTCTCGCAGTGCGGCGCCACCCGGGACAGCAACAGGCCGGTGCCGCAGCCCAGTTCCAGCACCTGGCGTGGTTTGAGGGCCAGAATGCGGGCGACCGTACCCTCGACCCATTCGCGCATTTCACTGGCCGGAATGGGTTGGCCGGTGTAGGTGCTGTTCCAGCCACTGATATTAAAGGTAGGGTCATCGCTGGCCTCGGCCTGGCGGTAGGTTTCCTCGTACAGGCTTTGCCACAGGGCCACATGCTCCTCGACCTGGCCGCCCGCCTCAGCGTCGGGCTGCCAGTCCGGCTCTGTGACCAGATAGGCGTTAAGCTGTTTGTCACCGTGTCGATCCTGATGAACCAGTACCACTGCCTGCTGTACCGCCGGATGCTGACTCAGGGCCGCTTCGATTTCACCCAGTTCAATACGGAACCCGCGTATCTTGACCTGATGGTCAATACGGCCCAGGAACTCAATGTTGCCATCCGGCAGGAAACGGGCCAGATCACCGGTACGGTAAAGCCGTCCTTCGGCAAATGGATCGGTTATGAACTTTTCCCGGGTCAGTTCCGGGCGGTTGTGGTATCCCCGTCCTACCTGGATGCCACCAATGTGCAGTTCTCCGGGTACCCCCTGTGGCGTAGGCCGGGAGGCTGAATCCAGAATGTAGAGCCGGGTGTTGGCAATGGGCTTGCCGATGGGCACGATGGTGAGTCCGCTGTCAGCCCGGCAGTGCCAGTGGCTGACATCCACTGCCGCTTCGGTGGGACCGTACAGGTTGTGCAGTTCAGCACTGGACCGGGCAAGGAATCGTTCCTGTAGTTCATACGGCAGGGCTTCGCCGCTGCAGATGACCCGACGCAGCGATGCAGCGCGACCGTTGTCCATGACTTCAAGGAAAACATGCAGCATGGGTGGCACGAAGTGCAGGGTGGTGACCTTTTCTGATTCGATCAGGTTCAGCAGATAGCCCGGATCCTTGTGGCCCTCGGGCCGGGCAATGACCAGACGGGCTCCGGCCAGCAGGGGCCAGAAAAACTCCCACACCGAGACATCGAAACTGAACGGGGTTTTCTGCAGGACGGTATCGGAGGCATCCAGCCGGAAGGCATCCTGCATCCATAGCAGCCGGTTGCAGATGCCCCGGTGTTCGTTCATGGCCCCCTTGGGATTGCCGGTGGAACCGGAGGTGTAAATCATGTAGGCCAGATGGCTGGCGGTGACCGTGACCACGGGCGGCGTGGTCGGTGCCTGGGCAATCTGCGGCCAGTCACCGTCCAGGCTGACAATCCGTGCCCCGGTTTTGGGCAACTGTTCGATCAGACGGGATTGGGTCAGCAGAACCGGAACACCCGCGTCATCGACCATGAATGCCAGCCGGTCACGGGGATAGGTGGGATCCAGTGGCACATAGGCACCGCCCGCCTTGAGGATGCCGAACAGCCCCACCACCATCTCGATTGAACGCTCGCAACAGATGCCAACCCGTTGGTCGGGCACGACGCCCAGGCCTTGCAGGTGGTGCGCCAGTTGATTGGCACGGGCGTCCAGTTGCCGGTAGGTCAGGGTTTCTGTCCCGTATATCAGGGCAATGGCATCCGGCGTGCGTTGTACCTGGGCTTCAAACAACTGATGCAGGCAGACGTTCGCCGGATAAGCGACCCGGGTGTCATTCCACTGGTACAGCAGTCGGTTGCTTTCGGCTGAATCCAGCAGGGACAAATCCAGGGGGGACTTTTCGGCATGATGGAGGGCATCGGCCAGCAGGTTCAGGAAGTGCTGTGCCATGCGTGCCAGGGTTTGCTGGTCGAACAGGGCCGCATTGTAGAGAAAAGTGGCTTTCAGGCTGCCATCCAGGTCGGTGATGTCGAGTGCCAGATCCAGCGGGGTCGTACCGGGAATGCCCTGATGCCAGAATGACGCCCGTTGCTCTGCCGCTTCGGGCCGGGTGAGTGTCCGGTAACACCAGCCGGCCTGGAACAACGGTGCATGGTGGTCGGCGATTTCATGCGGATGGCTGCGATACAGGGCTTCCAGCGGCTGGGCACCGGCAGCCAACTGCCCCAGTGCCTTGTCAGCATGGAGTGCTACATCCAGAAACCGTAGCGTGCCTTCAGCCGGGTGGGAAAAACTGGCGCAAACCACGCCCCAGTTCGTGGGTGTGCCTGCCGCCTCAACCGGTATGCCCGTTACGATTTCAGCCTGATGGGTATAACGGTACAGCAGGGTTTGAAAGGTAGCCAGCAGAATGGCCGACGGGCTGGCATTGGCGTTTGGCGTGAGCGGTGGGATGTCGATGCCCAGTGAAGCCAGTCGGCCAGCGGACTGGCCCGTGCGGGAGCGGTCGGTATAAAGTCCGAGAATCGGAAAGGTGGTGGCGGCAGGTTGAATATGCATGGATTTTCAGAAGACTACGACTTGATACGAGATGGTTTTCAGCATGTGTTCCCGTAATTCCCGGGTTACCCATTGGGTTATGCAATGGCGGATGCCACTTTGTAGCAGACATTGAGGGACAAAATTCTTACATTTTCTTACGGAAGCCGTTTGGAAATTGCCGAATCAAGCCAGATACCACAGCAGGTGGATGGTTGTTTGAGCTTTCTTGCAGGGCGAGTGGCGAGGGGCGAAATCGGCTAACGCCCCGTTGGCCGTGCCGCAGGTTCAGGTAAACCAGCGGCTGTTGATGAGGAAATGGGTGGCAATGCTGGCGGCATAGCCCAGTGCAATCACCGGCATCCATTTGAGGTGAGAGCCAAAGGTGTAGATGCCTTTGGCTTGTCCCAGCAGGCCGACGCCGGCGGCAGAACCAATGGCAAGCAGGCTGCCGCCGACCCCGGCGGTCAGGGTTACCAGTAGCCATTGCCCCTGCGAGATGGCAGGATTCATGGTCAGTACCGCGTACATGATGGTGCCGTTGTCGATAAAGGCGGAAATGATTCCGACCAGGACGTTGGCGATGGTTGGATCAAGGTCGGTGTAGAGAAAACCCGACGCCAGTGTCAGATAGCCGATGAAACTCAACCCGCCCACGCTGACCATCACCCCGTAGAAAAACAGCATGGTATCCCACTCCAGGGCCGATACCTGCTTGAATACGTCGAATGACGGACTTTTTTCAGCAGGTTCTGCCAGTAGCCTCGCCTCTCCCTCACTGGTCTCAAGGGCGGTATCACCGCCGGTTTTCTGCAGGTAAAAACTCAAGAATTTAAGATAGGTCAGCCCCATCAGCATGCCGCCGGCCGGTGGCAGGCTCAGCAGGTTTTCAAACAGGATGGCAGTAATGATGGTCAGTATGAACAGGATGATAACGGCCACGCCGCCCCGTTTCAGGGCCATCTGGTCGGCGGTCGCCGCCGGTTTGCCCCGGGGTATGAAAAAATACATGATCAGGGCCGGTACGGCAAAATTGATGATCGAGGGCAGTAGCAGGGAATAAAAGGCCGCAAATGGCACTACGCCCTTTTGCCAGACCAGCAGGGTGGTAATGTCGCCGAACGGGCTGAATGAGCCACCTGCATTGGTGGCCACCACCACATTGATGCAGGCCAGCCGGATGAACCGCCGGTTGTCCCGGCCCACCGCCATGATGACGGAGCCCATCAGCAGGGAGGTGGTCAGATTGTTGAGTACGGAGGACAGTACGAAAGACAGGGCACCGGTCAGCCAGAAAATCTGTCGGTAGCTCATTCGCTTGCGGAGCAGCCAGATTTTGAGATTATCGAATATGCCCCGATCCTCCATCGCGTTGAGATAGGTCATGGATACCGTCAGGAACAGGAACAGTTCGGCAAACCCCAGCAGACTGCTGCGAAAGGCCTGTTCGGACAGCTCTGCCCGGTGTTCGCTGACGTACTGGGCGGCAATCAACACCCAGATCAGGCTGGCGGCCAGTACCATGGGCTTGGATTTTCGCAGGGCGGTGATTTCCTCGATCATGGCCAGGGCATAGGCCAGGAAAAACAGGAACAGGGCCATGTAGCCAATGGGATGCCGGGTCAGATCCAGCATCTGTGCCGTTTGGGTCAGCTCGTCCGCCACGAGTCCGGCAGAAAAACACAGCAGGCTGGACAGGGTTAAAAGTCGTTTCATTGCGGTAGACTCACATCGTCAAAAAGGGGCTGATGCGCTGCGTTTGAGCCTGACATCACCCGAGCCGAATTCATGGAGGGTGCCCTCCGGGGTGCGGAGAATCAACAAGCCCTGCCCGGATATATTCTCCAGTACGCCCTGAACGTGACGCTCGCCCTGTATCAGGGTGACTTCGCGTCCAGTCCAGTGATGCAGGGTTTTCCATTCATCCAGCCAGGCGGCCAGTCCCTGCCGGGGATAGGAGACCAGCAGGGGGATCATTTCGTTCAGGATCTGTGCGATCAGCCGGTTGCGGGAAGGCATGGCCTGCCCCTGAATACGATAAAGATCGGTGAAGGCCTGGTCGATGGCACCGCTCAGCCGAGGTGGGATGTAGCGGTTGAGTCCGAGTCCGATGACAACCTGGCAGCCTCCCCCGACCGTGCCGGTGGCTTCGATCAGGATGCCGCCCAGTTTTTTGTCCTGCCAGAGAATATCGTTGGGCCATTTGAGGTTGACGCCGGTCAGGTGTTCGGCCTGGAGTGCCCGCGCCACCGCAACCCCCAGAGCCAGGCTCAGACCGGTCAGACTGGCCGGGTTCTCGAACTGCCATAACAGCGACAGATAAACATTGGCACCGGGCGGAGAAATCCAGTCTCGCCCCATGCGTCCGCGTCCGGCTCCCTGGGAGTCAGCCAGGCAGACCTGGCCACTGCACGCGGTGCCTGCCCGGGCCTGCTGCATGAGGCGGGTGTTGGTGGAATCAAGGTGGGGATGCAGGTCGAGTCGGCCAATGTGAGTTCGACTGAGCGGGTGCAGGTGTCGTTGCAGGGTATCGGCGTCCAGCATTTCCACCGGATGTGGCAGGTGATAGCCCTGCCCCGGCACGGCGTGAACATCCAGGCCGAGTTTTTCCAGGGTCTGGAGTGTTGCCTGGACGGCAGAATGGCTCAGACCCAGGGTTGCGGCCAGTTCGTGCCCGGAGTGTACGGCATTGTCGGACAGGAACCCCAGTACCTGCTGGCGGGCACGGATCGCGCTGGCATCGTCAAGCGGCATGGTTAGTCGGGGGATGGGGGCTGTCGGCGTTGCCTGCGTTCAACCCGGAGCAGGTGGGCGATCAGAATCTCCTGATCCTGTTCGGTAATGTCGATAAAGTCGATCCCCACCGTAGGCAGGGGCTTTGTGGCGGATGGGGGCACGCAGTGAATCACCCGACCGTACAGACGCAGGCCGGTGCGTTCCGGCAACAGGATCAGGCGCAGCTCCACCGTATCGCCGGTTGCCAGGGGCTGGCATGAGTCGAAGCAGATGCCACAGGCACTCAACAGCACCGTGCAGCGGGTGGCTGAGTCGACGGTTGCGGTTTCCCGGTCGAGCAAATACGCCGAGATGGCCTGGATTTTCCGCTCCAGATTCAGCAGGTAGTCACCCAGTACCGGTTCCAGTTTTTCCACCCGCCGCAACAACTGCCTGGAGTCCAGACTGAGGTACTCCAGTTCAGTGGAGAGATCGCAGGCATCCCGCTGGCGGGTATCCCGGTTGCTGTCACTGGCGCAATCAAGCGGGGTGCAGGCCAGGATCACCTCATCCTGAAGCCTGAAATAACGCCGTTCGCCGTGAGCGTCAGTCAGGGTCACCGTGGTTTACCCGCAGCCTTGTCCCATTGTTTGAGCCGGGCCAGTTTCTCGCCGATGCGGATTTCGAGGCCTCTGGCAACGGGCTGGTACCAGCCCGGTTCGGCCATTCCTTCCGGGAGATAACATTCGCCTGCCGCGTAGGCATCGGGTTCATCGTGAGCGTAGCGGTAGTGTTGTCCGTGTCCCGGTTCCTGCATCAGTCGGGTCGGCGCATTCCTGAGATGTACCGGAACCTCGCGGCTTTGATCGCGCTGCACGAAGGCACGGGCCTGCTGGTAGGCGGTGTAGCCGGCGTTGCTTTTGGCGGCGACGGCCAGGTAGATCACCGCTTGGGCCAGGGCCAGTTCGCCTTCGGGACTGCCCAGACGGTCGTAGGTGGTGGCGGCATCGTTGGCAATCTGCAATGCCCTGGGATCCGCCAGACCAATGTCCTCCCAGGCCATGCGTACAATACGCCGGGCAAGATAGGCCGGATCCGCGCCGCCGTCCAGCATCCGGCACAACCAGTACAGGGCGGCATCCGGACTGGAGCCGCGTACCGATTTGTGCAGGGCGGAAATCTGGTCGTAGAAGTGGTCGCCGCCCTTGTCAAAACGTCGGGTGCTGCTGGCCAGGGCGTTTTGGGCCAGACGGGCATCCACCCGGCTGACCCCGGCGACACTGGCTGCGGTGGCACACTGTTCCAGCAGCAGCAAAAACCGGCGGGCATCGCCGTCGGCACAGGCAATCAGGCCGTCCAGTGCCGGGTCGTCAAACTGGAGTGACGTCAGTGCCTGGTCGCAGGCCCGCCGGAAAAGCTGCCTCAGTTCAGCCTCACTGAGGGGTTTCAGCACGTAAACCCGGGCTCGTGACAGCAGGGCCGAATTGACCTCAAACGAGGGGTTTTCCGTGGTTGCGCCGATGAAGGTAATGAGGCCGCTCTCGGTATACGGCAGCAGGGCATCCTGCTGGGCCTTGTTGAAGCGATGAATTTCATCCACGAACAGGATGGTTTGTCGGGTCAGCAACCGGTTGCGCTCGGCCTGTTCCATGGCCGCCCGAATATCCTTTACTCCGGAAAATACCGCCGACAGGGCAATGAACTCGCAGTCGAATGCGGTTGCGGTCAGGCGTGCCAGGGTGGTTTTGCCCACGCCAGGTGGCCCCCAGAAAATCATCGAATGGGGTTTGCCGGACTGAAACGCCAACCGTAACGGTTTGCCATCGGCCAACAGGTGGCTTTGGCCAATCACTTCGTCCAGGGTCTGCGGGCGCAGTACCTCCGGCAGCGGATTAGTGTTCTTCAAAGACATCCACTCCGGGCGGCGGTCTGAATTCAAACAAATCGGGCGACAGGTGCCTGCCGGTGATGACGTGGCTGAAATAGATGCGGGTCAGTTGACCGAACTGGTCGCTCAGTTCCATGCCGGCCAGGGTGTCGCCATCCAGGCCCAGGGTGACATGGCGGAAGCCGCTTTCCTCCGAACGGGGCAGCAGCCGAATCCAGTATAGCCCGTCGCTTTCGCCCTGTTGTTCCACGCTGAAGTTTTTGTCCAGCGCGATCTCGCCGCTCAACAGCAGGGCCGGGGTGGAACCTACCGCCTGATTGAGGCGTTTGGCCGTTACCTGTTCCAGATCAAGGTCGTAAAACCAGACCTTGCCGCCATTGGCGATGATTTGCTGGCGATAGGGTTTACGGTAATCCCAGCGAAATTTGCCCGGACGGCGCAGATAAAACACGCCGCTGGCATTTTGTCCGGTTGCCTGGCCATTGTCGCCGATCCGGCTTTGGGTGAATTCGGCTTCAAGGGTGTCGGCCCGGTGAAGAAATCGCTGGAGCCGTTCCAGCGGGGTGGTATCGGCCTGACCCGGCCCCGGGATCAGTGCCAGCCATAAAATCCCGGCATAACGCCACATTATTCAGCCTCCGCGGTGGCCTGCCGGGCCAGTTGTTCGGCATAGCCGGTGTAATCACGTGGCGAGAGGGCCAGCAGGCGGGCGCGGGCGTCCTCGGGAATGCTGAGCCGGTTGATGAAATCGTACCAGTCAGCCGGTTCCAGTCGACGCCCCCGGGTCATGGCCTTGAGTTTTTCATAGGGTTGTTCAATGCCGTACCGGCGCATCACGGTTTGGGCCGGTTCAGCCAGAACCTCAAGGTTTGCCGCCAGATCTGCCTCCAGGACGGCACGGTCCAGTTCCAGTTTGTCCAGTCCCTTCAGGGTGGATTGCAGGGCGATCAGGGTATGGGCCAGACCGACACCGACCGTACGCAGGACGGTGGAATCGGTCAGATCCCGTTGCCAGCGTGACACCGGCAGTTTGGCTGCCAGGTGTTCAAACAGGGCATTGGCCAGACCCAGATTGCCCTCGGCATTTTCAAAATCAATCGGGTTGACCTTGTGCGGCATGGTGGAGGAGCCAACTTCGCCCGCGACGGTTTTCTGCCGAAAATAGCCCAGGGCAATATAACCCCATACGTCCCGGTTAAAATCCATCAGTACGGTGTTGAAACGGCTCATGGCGTGGAACAGTTCGGCCAGATAATCATGCGGTTCAATCTGGGTGGTGTAGGGATTGAAACTCAGCCCCAGCGATTCAACCACGCGCCGGGCCAATCCGGGCCAGTCCAGTTCGGGGTAGGCCACCGCGTGGGCGTTGTAGTTGCCAACCGCGCCGTTGAGTTTGCCCTGTATCTCGACAGCGGCGATCTGGCCAATTTGCCGCTCCAGCCGGGCTACGACGTTGGCCAGTTCCTTGCCGACCGTGGTGGGGGTGGCAGCCTGGCCGTGGGTTCTGGACAGCATGGGCTGGTCTGCCCATTCCCTGGCCCGTTCCGCCAACCCCTTGCCCAAACGACGCATCAGCGGCAGCAATACCTCATCGCGGGCCGTTTTCAGCATCAGGCCGTACGCCAGATTGTTGATGTCTTCCGAGGTGCAGGCAAAATGGATGAATTCACTGAGGGCCGCCAGTTCGGGCTGATCGGCAACGGCTTGCTTCAGAAAGTATTCGCACGCCTTGACATCGTGATTGGTGGTTTTTTCAATGGTCTTGACCTGTTCGGCATCGGCCTCGGCAAAGTTTGCCGCCAGTGCGTCAAGAAAGGCGGTGGCCGCCGGGCTCAATGGCGGAATTTCAGCCAGCAACGGTTCCTGCGACAGGGCCTGCAGCCAGCGGATTTCGACCTGAACCCGGAAACGGATCAGGCCGTATTCGCTGAGCAAAGGACTCAGGACACGGGTCTGGGCAGCGTAGCGGCCATCAATGGGAGAAAGGGCAGTCAGTGACATGGGGGCAATCCGGGAAATGGGTTGGCGGTTGGTAAGGGGGGTTCATCCGGTCAGTTCGATCACGCCACCGCCCAGACAGGTCTCGCCATCGTAGAAAACCACGGACTGACCGGGGGTCACGGCCCGCTGTGGCTGGCTGAACTGAACCCGGCAGCGACCGGACTCAAGCGACTCAACCCGACAGGGCTGATCGGTTTGGCGGTAACGGATTTTGGCCTGACAGGCCAGTGGCAGGACAGGGGGGTGATCGGCGCACCAGTTGACCGGGCCGGTTTCGAGCCAGGTGCTGAACAGCCAGGGATGGTCGTGCCCCTGGCCCACGATCAGGGCATTGGTGGCCAGTTCCTTGCGAAGGACATACCAGGCGTCCTGATCGCTGCCCCGGACACCACCGACGCCAAAACCGCGCCGTTGTCCCAGGGTGTAATACATCAGCCCTTCATGCTGGCCAATCCGGGTACCGTCGGGTGTTGTGATGTCGCCCGGCTGAGCTGGCAGGTACCGTTTGAGGAAGTCTTTGAAACGTCGCTCGCCGATGAAACAAATGCCGGTGCTGTCCTTCTTGGTGGCATTGCCAAATCCGGCGGCCGCCGCCAGGTGTCTTACGCTCGGCTTTTCCAGGTCACCCACCGGAAACAGGCTGCGGGACAGTTGGGCTTGTCCGAGGGCATGCAGAAAGTAGGTTTGATCCTTGTTGGCATCAATCCCCTTGAGCAGGCAAAACTGCCCGTCACGGGTCTCAATGCGGGCATAGTGTCCGGTGGCAATTTTGTCGGCCCCCAGGGTGCGGGCATGGTCGAGAAACGCCTTGAATTTGATTTCCCGGTTACAGAGGATGTCCGGATTGGGGGTGCGACCGGCGGCATAGTCGGCCAGAAAGGTCTCGAAGACCCGATCCCAGTACTCGGCGGCAAAGTTGACCGTACGCAGGGGAATGCCCAGACGTTCACACACGTCACTGGCATCGGCCAGGTCGGCCCGGGCCGTGCAGTATTCGGTGCCGTCGTCCTCATCCCAGTTTTTCATGAACAGGCCGGTGACCTCATGCCCCGCTGCCAGCAACCGCTGTGCAGTCACGGCCGAGTCAACCCCGCCTGACAGTCCCACTACAATCCGCATGGCGTCAGTCTGCCAGGTATTTGAGGGTCGACAGGGGGTGAATCTCACCGGCCAGATAGTCCTCCACGGTGCGGAGTACCAGTGGGCTGCGGTGACGGGCCCGGGTTTGTTTCAATTCATCCAGACTGAGCCAGACCGTCCTCAGGATGCCGTCATCCAGGGGGCGGGTCGGGTCGTGCCGAACGGCACAACCGGCAATGGCAAAACGCAGATAGTGGATGGATGCCGCCGGAAGCCCCCACAGGTAGCAACCGACCAGGTGATGCGGCTCAAACTGCCAGCCGGTTTCCTCCAGGGTTTCGCGGATGGCGGCTTCGATCAGGCTCTCGCCGCCTTCAACGTGACCGGCTGGCTGGTTGAATACTGCCTGGCCCTCGGGGGTTAGTTCTTCGACCAGCAAAAACCGCTGATCCTGCTCAATGAGGGTGGCGACGGTAACGCGGGGTCTGGATGATGGATCGGACACGGTAGACTGGATCAACGACGGGATAAATGGGGCGAATCATACACGATTCATCGCCCCGCCGCATGGTGTGGCGATAACGGGCTTAACGGGTCCAGAAAACCCGCACCATGTAGGCGTCCCGGTCGTAGGCGATGCGGATCCTGCCCTGATAGATGGATTGCAGGTCGTAACCGGTATTGCGGGCTGAATTCGGTTCGGTGTACTGAATGACATAGTGTTCGCCATCGTCCTCCCGGCTCATCATCCGGTTGAGGGGATAACGCTGGAATTCATCCTCGGCCAGTAACTCGACCCGCTGGATGATTTCATCCTGATGCTGGCGGAAGAATTCACCCGACAGGGTCAGGTAGGCAGCCGGGCAGCGGTCCCTGATACGCAAACAGGCCGGGCAACGGTGTGCTTCCGCCCCTTCGGGCACCGGCTCGCGCCGCCACAGGGTATTACGGTAGGACAGGTTGCAGTCAGGGCAGTAGGTTGGTTGTGGCCACTTCTTGCCGACCACATAGGGGTCATGGTGCCAGTCATCAAGACGGTGGATATCGCGCCGGATGGGCGGAGACGGATTTTTGGGTTGATGCACGTGCATGGGTAACTCCCCCGGTAAGTTGAATGATTGGGTACGACAATTATCGGCCAGATGGCCGGTTTGACCAATACGTAAACTTTGCCGGGGCGGTTCGCAGACCCCGGCCTGACCGTGTCGGGCTGGCTCAGTGCCATCCCCCGTACTGCTTGGTGGGATCACCCTTGAAACCGGTAGAACTACCGGTTCCGCCTGATTTTTTGCGTTGGGAAATGGCGGCACCGGCTGCCTTGGTCAAATTGGCTTCGGTTAACCCGCCCAGACTCAGGGCCGTATCAACCACGATGGTGGTCATGGGGCTGATGTCCTGTTCGGTGACGCCTGCTTCCCGTATTACTGCCTTGAGCGGCGTATCCAGTCCGCTGACTGCTGCCGTCAAAACCAGCGGGTACGAAGCCCCGGCAGGAACCTGCATGCTGAAATGCCCTTCACTGTCAACCGGTACGGTGCCGATGGCTTGGCCATCCCGGTCACTGGCCTGGATTTGGGAGGCCTGCATGGGCGTTCCCTCGTCGTCCAGAATCTGTCCGGAAATGCCAATGGGGCCTGCAAGTGCCGAACGACTGGCTGAACCGGTACCTGAATCACAGGCCGACAGGCTCAACAGCAGGATACCGGGCCACAGGTGCCTCAGGGGTTGATTTTTCATGGTGCGTGATTTCCGCGTTATCAGTGGACGATCCGGTCATCGGTTTGTTTCATTATGCCGATCGTCGGTTGCATATGAAACGTTGGCTTGATACATGGCAACGGCCCTGCGCCGACTGATCCGGACGCAAAGCCCGTTTTCAGACGGATTGTAGCGTCTGGCATGTATCCTGATAATGATGCCATCCGAGCAAGGCTCAAAGCAAAAATAACACTATCCATCTATCCGCAAAAGAGGAAAACCCAATGGCTCGTATCGTAATTCTGGGAGCTGGCATCGGCGGCGTCCCCATGGCACTGGAAATGCGGCAGGAAGCCCGCAAGGAGGATGAGGTCATCGTCATCTCCGATAGCAAGACCTTTCACTTCGTTCCATCCAATCCCTGGGTGGCGGTCAGTTGGCGGACGCCGGATCAGATCAAGGTCGAACTGGCTCCCATGCTGGCCAAACGCAACATTGGCTTTATCAACCAGAAAGCCAGCAAGGTTCACCCGGAACGCAACCAGGTTGAACTGGCAGACGGCAGTTGTACCGATTACGACTATCTGGTCATTGCCACCGGTCCCCGGCTGGCGTTTGACGAAGTACCCGGATTCGGCCCGGAAGGCTATACCCAGTCGGTCTGTCATGTCGACCATGCCAGCGAATCCGCCAAATTCTGGGACGGTTTCGTCAAGGAACCCGGCCCCATTGTGGTCGGCTCCATGGCCGGTGCGTCCTGTTTCGGCCCGGCCTACGAATATGCCTTCATTGCCGAGGCCGATCTCAAAAAGCGCAAGATCCGTGACAAGGTACCCATGACCTTCGTGACTTCCGAACCGTATATTGGCCATCTGGGCCTGGGCGGCGTCGGCGATTCCAAAGGGATGCTGGAAAGCGAATTGCGTCATCGTCACATTAAATGGATCACCAATGCCCGGGTGGAACGGATTGAAGC
>CAIVXW010000280.1 GCA_903910005.1 uncultured Methylococcaceae bacterium | reverse complement strand
TCAGAAAGGACACCGGAGCCACCATCCTGGCCCGAATGGATGGGGCACTTCTTGCTTCACTGGCCAACCACCGCCAGGGCACTACCGGCATCAAAAAAGATCACGTGTCCCGGTGTGTGGCCCGGACAATGCCTCACCTGCAGGATTTCCTGGCCAAAACGGATGGTATCGCCTTCATTGAGCCATTCATCCGGCAAAAATGGCTCGCATCGGGGAAAACCCAGCCATTCAGACTGAGCCGGCAGCGAGTCCAGCCAGAATTGATCCTCCTGCTGCGGCCCGGTGATCGGTACTGCCCTTTTGCGGGCCAGGGCAGTGGCACCGCCGACATGATCAAGATGCCCGTGCGTCAACAGGATGCGGGTCAGTATCAGGTACTCACGCTCAAGCACCTGCTCAATTCGGTCGATATCTCCGCCCGGATCAATCACGACAGCCTGGCGCGTCTGTTCGCACCAGAGGACACTGCAGTTTTGCAGGAAGGGTGTTACGGGAATAATGGTATGGTGCATGGCGAAACAAACGGTGCCGGAAGTGTAGCGGTCATGCAATTCCGTCAACCGAAGTGGCGGATCGGACTCCGTGCGCTGACAGCAGGTGTTGAAAGGCCTGTCGGGTGGACTGGAAAGCAAATTCTTCCGGGTTCACCTCCAAAGGGTTTGCCAGAATATACCCTGCCACATCATCCGCTGGCCGGATGGTGCTGATGGTTCGGGCCGTGCATGTGAAGAAGACATCCGTCACCTTGTAGAGTACACCGGCATACAGATAGTCGTTGGGGGCACTGCAAAGATAGCTGAAATCACCGGTTTCAATATTGAGTTCCTCCCTGATCTCCCGCTGTAAGCCTTGCTCAATGGTTTCGTCGTACTCCTGAAAACCTCCCGGCAAATCCAGTTTGTCCCGTCCCGGATCACGTGCCCTTACACATAAAATCAGTTGGTCTTGATGGAAAATAAAGGCCGCACTGGCCGCTGCCGTATTGAAGAAGAACAGAAAACCGCAAACCCCGCAGCGAATGGCCCGCTCCTGTTCCCGACCCAGTTGATCGTGACCGCAGCGCGGGCAGAAGCGAAAGGCGTCCAGCGGATAGCGTTGTGACTCCCCGCCCCCGGTCGCCCCCTGCGGAGCATTGATTGTCGATTTGCTCATGTCGTCAGAACCTCATCGTGGTCATGGCCCACCCCTTGCGTGGCCGGATTCCGGCGGATGGCAACACACAAAGCGGCATCTTACCCTGAATGATGTTCGTGACTCTACTGATTTAAGGGTCTCAAATTGCTAATATTGCGCTTCTACTGAATTCCACGTATACCAACCCCGAGGAACGTTTCATGTCTGATATTGAAATTGCCCAGCAGGCCCGCATGGTGCCCGTCATCGATCTGGCCCGGGAACGACTGGGGATTCCGGCTGAGCATCTGGATCCCTACGGTCATTACAAGGCCAAACTGTCACTCGACTACATCGGCAGCCTGAACGACGCCCCGGACGGCAAACTGATTCTGGTCACGGCCATCAGCCCCACCCCGGCCGGAGAAGGCAAAACCACCACCACGGTCGGTCTGGGTGACGCACTGAGCCGTCTGGGCCAGAAAACCATGATCTGCCTCAGGGAACCCGCCCTGGGACCGTGCTTCGGGGTCAAGGGGGGCGCGGCGGGTGGCGGATACGCCCAGGTTGTTCCCATGGAAGACATTAACCTGCATTTTACCGGTGATTTTCACGCCATCGGCGTCGCCCACAACCTGCTGTCGGCCCTGATTGACAACCATATCCACCACGGCAATGCCCTGAGGCTGGACAGCCGCCGCATCAACTGGAAACGGGTCATGGACATGAACGACCGCGCCCTGCGTGACATCGTGGTAGGGCTGGGCGGTACTGCCAACGGATTCAGCCGGGAGGACGGCTTTGACATCATTGCCGCATCCGAGGTCATGGCCATCCTGTGCCTGGCCGGCTCACCTGGCGAACTCAAAACACGTCTGGGCAATATCCTGGTGGGCTACAGCCTGGATGACACACCGGTTTTTGCCCGCGACCTGAACGCCCACGGTGCCATGGCAGCCCTTTTGAAAGACGCCATCCGGCCCAATCTGGTGCAGACGCTGGAAAACAACCCGGTACTGGTTCATGGTGGCCCCTTTGCCAACATCGCGCACGGCTGCAACACCGTCATCGCTACCCGGGCGGCCCTGAAAATGGCCGATTACGTTGTGACCGAAGCCGGATTCGGGGCTGATCTCGGCGCGGAAAAATTCATTGACATCAAGTGTCGC
>CAIVXW010000279.1 GCA_903910005.1 uncultured Methylococcaceae bacterium | reverse complement strand
CACCCCGCCCTTCGAGCCCCCCTCCAGAGGAGGGGAATACCCCGCCCAAAATTCCCCTCCCCCGGAGGGGTGGTCGGCGAAGCCTGACGGGACGGAGTAAGAACCGGCTTCATCGGTCGTGGCGGTATCCGTTTTTTCGCCTGGCCGGGACAACTTGTTTTAGACGACTGGGGGGCGCGGAATATCGGTTGAATGCAGAACAGGGAACTGTCGTGCCGGGAGGGAAGGGATAACACCCTTTTGGAAGGGTGTTATCCCTGGTCTTTCCGCAAGATTTGCGGTTTGGTTTATGATGCGTAGTGTCCAGCGGGATATTGCTTCTTACCCAGGCATTCTTGCCGGGCAACCGGGCAACATGACACTACATAAAGTTGCATCAGTATCGGGTTTGGGGAGTCGGACATTCTGGCCCTGTCAGGGTGCCTTTTGAGATAAAGAAATTATCGAATGCAATTTGTATGTTCTTATCTGAAAAGAAACTATCGTGTGACCAGGCCGCCAGTTCGATGGGAGTATCACCAAAACTTACTGGAGTTCCCCCGTTGTTGATTTCCACCCAGAAATTCTGGTACGCATCGAAATAGTAACCTGTTACGATTCCTTGGCTTCTAATCAACCGCAGTTTACCTGTTCTGGCAGCGGTGGGAATGGGATGGCAGCAATCGTGATTGATATCGGTAGCATAAAGCTCACCTGCCATTGATCCTTCATTGGCCGCTCCACTCATACGCATAATTTGTGCACCAGTTCCCCATGCAACACCTGCCGAACTCAAGAGTACCTGCCGTTTGACGGTATTGTTAGCTACCAACCCGACTCGAACTCCATTATTAGCGGGAAACGATAACAACTTATAGTCGATGGCAACATCAAAATCACCGGTAAACAGACAAGTCGATGTATACCCAGCTGCAAAGGTTTCTCCCATGATATCATAAGGTATCGTAACCCGCATTTCCCCATTGACCGCCGCAACCGAAGGTATGGATGGTGAGCTAGAACCAGCATAGGCAAAGGCTTTCCATTTTGGTTTGACCATAAAGGATTCATACAGGGCTGGGGTAGCCTGAGCCGGTAGCATCAGAGTATACAAAACCGCGCCTATAAAATATTTTGACATTATTTTAACCTCACAGATTTGATTCAATTATTTCATCAATGTGCTTTTCACCATAAAAATATCCAATTTGTTCACGCCGAAGACATCGTGAAAAAACCAGATATTTGTGGTAGAAAAGTGGTGAATGTAACCATTGCCGTGTTATTGTAATTCCCAAAAAAAGACGCTACAATCAAGCCATACTTGTTTTTTCACCCACCGCATGAGGATTGGCGATGTCAGTACATGAAAAGATACGTTTTATCAGGCAATTGAAGGGATGGTCGCAGGAGGAAGTGGCGCAGAAACTGGAGATGTCCACGAATGGATACGGGAGTATTGAGCGGGGAGATACGGATGTGAACCTGTCCCGTTTGAAACAGATTGCCGAAGTATTCGATATACGATTGTCTGACTTGGTGGAAGCTGAAAATAATCAGGTTGTTAATTTTGGGTGCGAACAAAACCATAGTAACTGGCAAATCAGCACCCATTCAGCCGAATCCCAATTACACAGCTTGCGAACCGAACTCGAAAAGATGCAGCTATTACTGGCTCAGAAAGACCAGGAAATCCTTTATCTCAAGGAACTCAATGAATTGTTGAAACAGCGGACTGGCGGCGGGTAATCCATTTTGCGGATGTCTCAATATCATGCGTACTACACTTGAAAAATTCGGAAACTCGCCAGGGGTTCTCATTCCGGTACCCTGGCTGGCTGAATGCGGCATTACCGACGAAATCGATATACATCTGGAAGGCACGAAGATCGTTATCGAAGCAGTGCGTCCGCCTCGTATGGGCTGGTTTGATGGACACCGTGCAGAGGATGATGACGATGCCTGGGAAACGCTGTCGCCCGCCGCAGATGCCGATGAATGGGAATGGTAAAATCTAACCTGGATGCTATCAGACGGGGCGACGTATATTGGGTTAATCTCGACCCTACGGTGGGCACCGAAATTCAGAAAACCCGTCCGGCACTGGTGGTTTCACCCAACGCATGAACGCAACATTACCGCGTGTCATCGTGGCTCCCATCACCAGTAAGGGGCACCCCCTGCAATGTCGCCCGGAACTGACGTTTAACGGCAAACAGGCACGTATTTTTGTTGACCAGTTACGCTGCGTCGATAAGCAACGGTTGGTTGGCAAACTGGGTGAAATCGACGTTTCCTTGTGGCATAGCGTCATGATGCAGATGCTGGCCTGAAGACAGGTGTCCCGGCTGGTATCTGTGTTTGCTTATCTTTACTGTACCATTTTCGTAACTACCTACTCCCCACATGCCAAAACGACAGGCTCATGTGAAAACAAGTCACGTAAGGTCGCAAACACGTTCAGGCCTTGCTTGCGAAAAGTGGATATCGCGCCCTGCAGGCGTGCATAGGCCTGTGCACCGGCCTTAGTGCGTGTACCGCTGTACCGGTGAAATCCTTCAGCACCGACGCCTCCTCCTGCGTCAACCGCTGCGCTTGCCAATCACCGTATGCTTCTTCGAACCTCATCTTCCGGGTCTCTTCTCGCCATTCCGTCCGTCTCATCGCCACCTCGTGCTGGCTCTATGAAACCGGACAGTTTATTTGCTCGCAACACCCTACCACCCCACACTCAAGCCCACCAGACTCACGTCCCCATCGGCAAAGCTCATCACCTCAATGTCGGTCAACACGTCACTGCCTTCGCCATCCGGGTCGGTGTCTTCCACCATCCATTGCTGGCTATCGGGGTCATACGTCACTTTGTAATCCAGTTTGTTGCGGGCATAGTTCACCGTATCCTGACCGTCACCGCCCTCCAGTTCATCGTTCCCCGTGCCGCCGTCCAGCGTGTCATTACCGGCATCGCCTTGCAGGGTGTCGTTGCCTTCGTAGCCGTACAGTTCGTTGGCGTTGTCATTGCCTTTCAGCAAATTATCGAGCGGGTTGCCATCGCCTCGCAGCGCAGCCCCTTGTAACACCAGGTATTCGATGTTCTCCCCCAGGGCATAATCGACGGCGGTTTCAATCACATCCAGATCGCCATCGCCTTCGGTTTCAATGATTTCATCTTCCGTGCTGCTTACCCGGTAGGTGTCGGAACCCTCGCCGCCCACCAGCACATCCGTCCCGCCCCCGCCCAGCAGGGTGTCGTCACCGGTGCCGCCGTTAAGGGTATCGTTGCCGTTTTTGCCATCCAGCAGGTTGTCACCGGCATTACCGGTGATGCTATTGGCGCCATCATTGCCGGTGCCGTTCAGTCCTTGCAGGCCGGTCAGTTCCAGGTTTTCCACACCGTTGGGCAAGGTGAAGGCCTGGCTGCTGCGTACCGTGTCATTACCGCCCAGCACGGTGGTGATTTCGCTGATCCGGTCACGCACATGGTCCACGATATAGACATCATCCCCCTCGCCACCCGTGAGCGTATCGCTGCCCGTACCACCGTCCAGCGTATCAGCCCCGGCCCCGCCATCCAGGCTATCGTTGCCATCGCCGCCCAGCAGCCGATCATGGTCGCTGCCACCCAGCAGGGTATCCGCCCCGGCACCGCCGTCCAGTTGATCGTTGCCCACGCCGCCATCCAGCTTGTCATTACCGGTGTTGCCCAACAGGGTATCGTCACCGGTCAAACCGCTCAGAGTGTCGTTACCACCCAGACCATCGTAAGCATCCGCATTGGCCGTGCCGGGAAATTTGTCGTTTCTGGCGGTTCCCTGCTGTATCGAAGGCTTGACCACCGCGCTGACCGCCGCCGTCGCCGGGCTGCTTACCTGCTCGGCAAAGCCCAGCCTATCGGTATAACTGGCCACCAGCGTGATGCTGTTACCGGCATCGCCGGCTTTGACGGTGTAACGCTCGCCCGTGCCCAACAGGGTCGTGCCGCTTTGCCAGCGATAGCCGATACTGCCCAGCCCGTCGGCATCCTGGAGGGTCTGGCTGGCCGTCAGAATTTGCCCTACCACCGCTTGCCCCTGTATGTTCACCGTGCCACTCGGGGCATGGTTCACCACCGCCGACCGGCTGGTATCCGCCACGCTCAGGCTCAGGCTTTGCCCCGGCGCATCGGTCAGGCTCAGGGTTAGCGTTTCCGCGCCTTCGGTCAGGCTGTCGGCCAGCAAGCCCAATCGGAAACTGGCCTTGCCATCCGCGCCCACATAAAACGCCGCTTCCGGTAACTGGCCGCCCACTACATCGGCACCGTTCAGCGTGCCGCTCCAGGCAAATGCCACCCGGCTGTTGGCGGGCAGGTTGGTAGTGGCCAGGCGCACGACGACGGTCTCGCCCTCGTTGACGGCGGTGCGGTCTGTACTCAGGGCGTAAGTCGGCAGCGGCGGATTGGTCACGGCCTCGGTCAAGGCACTGCTGACGCTCTCGGCGTTGCCCGCCCCATCGGTATAAAACGCCGTCACCTGCAAACGGCTGCCCACATCCAGCGCGGTCACGGTATAGCGGGTGCCCGTGCCCACCGTCACGCCGCCCGCCAGCCATTGATAACCCAGCGTACCCAAACCATCGGCATCGTTCAGTGTCTGGCTGAATGCCAGCGTCTGTCCCACCACCGGGGTGCCGTCATCCAGCACAATGGCACCGCCCGGCGGCTGGTTGCCGGGAGTGGTCAGCGTCAATGCCGTGCTGGCCGCCAGCCCGCCGCTATCGGTAGCAGTGATATTGAGGGTGAGATCCGGCGTGTTGACCGGCGGGGTGCCCGACAGGGTGCGGCTGGCCGCATCGAAGCGCAGCCAGGTTGGTAAACGGCCGCCGTCGGCTAATCGGGCGCTGTAACTCAGGGTGTCGCCATTGGCATCGGTGAAGGTGCTGGCGGGGATGACGTAGCTGAAAGTTTTGGTTTCAGCGGCGGTTTGGGTGGGCAGGGTTGAGGTGGCCTGGGGCGCCCGATTAGCCGATGCCGGGGTATAACTGGTTCTATTGATAAAGACGGAAATCGTATCGCTATCCCAGTTGCCAGCCACCAGATCCGGCCTGGCGTCGCCGTTAATGTCAGCAACCGCCACGGATACCGGATTTTTCCCGGTTTCCAGCTTAAGAGCTTTGGCAAAACGGCCATCACCCGTCCCGGTCAATAACGACAGGTATGAAGGCCAATCATAACTACTGTAATCATCCCCCCGGCTTGCAATCCCACTCGTGTAATCACTGCCCACCACCAGGTCGGATATGCCATCGCCGTTGACATCCCCCACCACGACCGAAGAGGCATCACCTGCGGTGTCATAACGAGTAGGGCTGCCAAAGCGGCCATTGCCAAGGTTCAACAGGATGGAGACCTTGCCATCAATAACATCAGATACAGCCAGATCAAGCCGACCATCGCCGTTGACATCCAGCATTGCGACCGATGAAGGATGATACGGTGTCGCCTCATAGCGGGTTTGCTTGTCGAAACGGCCATTACCGAGGTTGAGCAGGATGGATACACCAGCTTTATTATCCCCGGTTTCCCAATTACTCACCGCCAGATCAGGACGGCCATCCGCATTGACATCACCGATGGCAACCGAGGTAGGCCACTCTATAACGGGATAACGCACCCCTGCCGCAAACTGGCCATTGCCTTTATTGAGCAGAATGGAGATGTCACTAGCCCAGAAATTCGCCACCGCCAGATCCGGCAGACCATCGGCGTTAACATCGGCCACTGCGACGGAGTGGGGATTGTTTCCTACCGTATAGCGCGTTTCCTTGCCAAAACTGCCATTGCCCTGATTGAGCCGAATGGAGACATCGTCACTACCGCTATTCGCTACCACCAGATCAGGACGGCCATCGGCGTTGACATCGGTTACAGCCAGTGAAAAGGGTTCATCCCCTGCTTCATAGCGGGTTTCGCCACCAAAACGGCCATCGCCCTGATTCAGCAGGATTGAAACATCATTACTCCATTCATTCGCCGTCACCAGATCGGGGCGGCCATCGCCGTTGACATCGGCCACGGCAACCGAGTTGGGTGCATCACCCACCCCATAATCCACCTTGTCGGCAAAAACCGGCGTGGGGCCGACAGCGGCTTTGGGCTGTTTGACCGGCGTGGCGGCAGACAGGACGGGGGCGGGAACTGAAACAAACTGAGACATGTGTGATACTCCAATAATCAACGAAAGCGTGAGACCCGGGAACCGACCGCAGCGGATCGGCCTGCGGATTATACCTGCCCCGGCTCAGGGGATCACACCGCCGCCGGGAGGCTGTTTGAAAATTCATCGTGATCGTTGGTGCGGGGCCTGCCCTTCGATAGACGCAGGACAATCGGGGGGCACGGGCAGGCGAAGCGCAGGTTCTGAAGGGGCAGTGGGGCCGTCCAGCCCTTCGACAGGCTCAGGGCGAACGGGACTCAGGGCAAGCGTGTGAGGTTTGAATGGGAATTCCCAAACAGCCTCTTACAGAAAGGAATGGGTAACCTCATGCTGACATAGTCCTTGAATTTGTCGAGTGGGGCATCGAAGTCATCGGCTATCCAGACCAGTCCTTTGGCAGTTCCCGGTTGCCGGGGAACACGAGATTGAACATTGGCCTGCTTCCACTCAAGGAACTGAACGAAGTCAAGAATTTCAGCGGCTACAGATTCGGGCATTTGTTTGAGATGCTGATAAACAAGCTCGGCATGGGTCATTTTCTGTCTCCTTTGTAAAGTTAGAGGTCATCGAAGTAATTGGGTTAATACGTTGCGAACGGAGATGATGTCGAATGGCGAGAGTTTCCCCAGCTCGCCACGCACCAGGCATGGGCATAGCGATATAAAATAGGTACAGGTCTGGCCTCACGGTATTTACATTCGGTGCTGAGTGGCAGACGGTTGAGACATACTACGACGACAGATATTGTTGATAGGACTTACGGTGCGCCGGGATAAGCTGGCAAGAGATTGGAGGTGAAAGTCCTCTGCCCGGAAAGGCATAGCGAGCCGCCGGAACTCCGAGTCATGGGTTGGACTGTCCGTGAGGGCAGCGACTAAGCGTTGACAGGGGAAAGCATAGGCTCGGTATTGAGCTCCGAAATCAAGGTTGGGAATGCTGACCGTGTCGTAAGAACGGGAAAGCAATACGATGCAGGGCGTTAAATCGCAAGTCCTGTGTCGGTTCCCCGGAGTCGAAGACCCGAAGCATGTGTGGATGTCTCTTGTGCGGAACCCGGGAGACCT
>CAIVXW010000278.1 GCA_903910005.1 uncultured Methylococcaceae bacterium | reverse complement strand
TTTTATGTCACTACCCGCAATGAACGCATTTTCACGGTACTGGGTTCCTGCATTGCGGTATGTGTCAGGGATATAAAAACCGGCGTGGGCGGGATGAATCATTTCATGTTGCCCATTATCAGCCACGAGCGGCTCAGCGAACAATCGTCCGCCATTATCGGTACGGCCACCCGCTACGGCAATTTTGCCATGGAACATCTGGTAAACAACATACTTAAAAACGGCGGGCGCAGGGGGTTTCTTGAAGTCAAGGTTTTTGGCGGCGGCAGGGTCATGAAAGCCATGACTGACGTAGGCCAGAAAAATATTGACTTTATATTTGAATATCTGGCAAGTGAGGGATTCAGGGTGACCGCCCAGGATGTGGGTGATGTGTATCCCCGCAAGGTGCTGTTTTACCCTGCTACCGGTCGGGCCAGGGTCAGGAAGATACAGGATCCAAACGTTGAAGTCATCGTCAGCCGCGAACTGGTATACAAGAAAGCAATGGAAAACCTTAAGGTTGAGAGCGAAATTGAACTCTTCTGATGAGTCATGTTCATGCCTAAAATAAAGGCTCTTATCATTGATGATTCCGCATTGATGAGGAATCTGTTATCCCGGATTCTGGCGGAGGCTCCCGATATCGAGGTCATTGGTACGGCCAGTGACCCTTACGATGCCCGCGACAAAATCAAGCAACTGAATCCGGATGTATTGACGCTGGATATTGAAATGCCGCGGATGGACGGTCTTACCTTTCTAGGCAACCTGATGCGCCTGCGTCCCATGCCGGTGATCATGCTGTCGAGCCTGACCCAGCAGGGAGCCGACATGACCCTGCAGGCCCTGGCTGCCGGTGCGGTTGATTTTATTTCCAAACCTGAACTGAGTACCGGCTATGAACTGGAAGATTATGCGCGGGAATTGATCAGCAAAATCAGGATGGCCTCTGCCAGCAGGGTCGGAAAGCCCCTCAAGCCCACTATTGACCGGATCACCGAAGACCATTCCGCCGGGAAATCGCTGTCAAAAACGGCTGACGGCTCTTACGGAAAACCCTCTGCAATCGTTATTGCCATTGGAGCCTCGACCGGTGGTACCGAAGCCATCAGACAGGTGGTGTGCAACTTGCCGCCGGATACGCCTCCCGTTATCGTCAGCCAGCATTTGCCTGCCACCTTCAGTGCCTCCTTCGCAAAAAACGTGAATAAGGCCAGTCAAATGCAGGCTCGACTGGCTGAACAGGGCATGGTGCTGGAATCCGGCAATATTTATATTGCCCCGGGGGGTAAGCACCTGCTGGTCAGGCGTACCGCCCGGCGTCATCAGTATCAGATCGAACTCGACGACGGTGTTCCGGTCAACCGCCACAAACCCTCGGTTGATGCGATGTTTCGTTCCGTGGCCGAGGCGTATGCTTCCGGCTGTGTCGGCATTTTACTGACCGGTATGGGAGTTGACGGTGCAGCAGGACTCAAATGCATGCACGATGCCGGTGCCATTACCATTGCACAGGATGAAACTACTTCCGTAGTCTGGGGGATGCCGGGTGAAGCCTTCAGGCTGGGCGCAGTCGATCATGTACTGCCACTTGGCAAGATACCTGCGAAATTACTCGCATCACTCGGTCAACTGCACCCATGATACACCACTTTTTGCGTCAATATGGACTGGTTATTTTGATTAATATACTGACTACCGCTGTCCTGTATGGTCAGTATCATTCGCTTCCGGTTGTCCTCTTGTCTGGCACCCAGATGCTGCTTTGGATCATGGCTGTCAGGTTTGCCCCGGATCAATCGATACGACCACCGAATGATTCCGGTAGTGTTCCGCGTGACGAGGCGGAATACCTGCGAATCCGGTACTGGAGCCAAATGAATGCGTATACCGGACAGGGTATTCACAATGCCTCGGCAGACATTGCCCAGATAAAGTCCATTGTTGCGGATGCCGTGCAGACCCTCAATGGCAGTTTCAACGGAATCTACGCACTGGCAGGTCAGCAAATCACCCTGCTCAGGCACCTGCTGGGTGACATATCCAAATCGGACGGACAACGTTTGATACCTGATGAACGGATTACCTTTACCCAACTGGCGGCCAAAAACGAAGTGGTTTTGAATTTTTTCGTCAATTACGTGGTCATGATCAGCAAAAACAGCATGCAGATGGTCTGCCTGATTGAAGACATCAACGATCGGATGAATCGTATCGAAAAGCTGTTGCAGGATGTCAGAAACATCGCGGATCAAACCAATTTACTGGCTCTCAACGCTGCCATAGAAGCGGCTCGGGCCGGAGAAGCCGGGCGGGGCTTTGCCGTGGTGGCAGAGGAAGTCAGGAACCTTTCAAAATACTCCAACCGGTTTAGCGATGAAATCCGGGGGGTTGTTGCTGACTCGCGCGAAAAAATACACGAAGCCAAAACCATGATGAAAATAATGGCCTCGCAGGATGTCAGCGAGACCATTCAGATGAAGGAAGGGGTCGAGGCCATGATGATCGGCATTCAAAACCTCAACAGTCTGCTGGAGGTGGGCCTGGAAAAGATATCGGCCATTGCTTCTGATATCGACAATCAGGTTTCAGACGCCATTCGCGCCCTGCAGTTTGAGGATATAGGCCGACAAATACTGGAACGAACGCAGGGCAACCTCAATGAGATGGAAACGCTGATTCGTACCGGCAGTCACCACATCACCGAGCTGGATGCTCATGATCCAGACGCCATCAATCAACTAAAGGCGGAACTGGATCATCTGTCAGACCTGGTAAAACAGCGCGAAACCACCGTGCATTCCCATGCCGTATTGCAACAGACTCTGGACGAGGGCGATATCGAGTTTTTCTGATGTCCCGCCACTCGCAGCAGTCGCCTGCCTCATGTCTTCATAACAACATTTTTCGGAGTTTTCCATGGCCATAACAACGCAGTACAGTCCGAACGGCACGGAGTTGACCATCCATATACAAGGGCGATTCGATTTCAATCTACATCAGCAGTTCAGGGATATTATTGAAACCTTCGATGGCAATGTGGATTGCTATATTGTCGATCTTAAGGGCTCGGATTATATGGACAGTGCCGCCCTGGGCATGCTGC
>CAIVXW010000277.1 GCA_903910005.1 uncultured Methylococcaceae bacterium | reverse complement strand
GGGTTATGCAATGGCGGATGCCACTTTGTAGCAGACATTGAGGGACAAAATTCTTACATTTTCTTACGCTGAAGGATGTCGTGTGCCTCGTCGGCACTGAACTGACGACCACAGCAGGCACAGTTTTGCGAGGGGGGGCTGAGTAGTTACCGGGTTTTCGTAAAATTTCGTGCCTTTCGTGGCAAAAAACCAGGGTCGGTAAGGGGCCGGGTTATTCAGTCGAAACCGTGTCGGCCTGGTTTTTCAGGGCTGATTGCAGCGAATGCCAGGGCAGGGTGGCGCATTTGACCCGGGCCGGATACGCCCTGACTCCCGCCAGTACCGCCAGTTTGCCAAGGGTGGCTGGATCCAGGCTGTCATCCTGGCCGGTGGTAATGCGGTGAAACAGGTTGAACAGGTGTTCCGCCTCCTGTTCAGTCTGGCCGCGCACGATTTCGGTCATGAGTGAGGCCGAGGCGGTGGAAATGGCACAACCGGCTCCCTGAAAACTGACGTCTTCAATGATGCCGGTCTCACCGATTTTTACGTACAGGGTGATGCGGTCACCACACAGCGGGTTGTAGCCTTCGACGGTGCGGTTGGCATCGGCCATGACCCGGAAGTTGCGTGGATTGCGGTTGTGGTCAAATACCACTTCCTGGTACAGATCGCGGATTGAGTCAAGCATTAGCGGAATACCTTAATGATTTCGCCGAGGCCGTCCATCAGGGCATCAACCTCGGCCAACGTGTTGTAGAGGCCAAAGGAGGCTCGGGCCGTGGCGGGCACACCAAAAAAATCCATCACCGGCATGGCGCAGTGGTGACCGGCCCGGATGGCAATACCCTGCATGTCCAGCAGGGTGCCGATGTCATGGGGATGGATGCGATCAAGGGTAAACGACAGAATGGCACCCTTGTGACGGGCGGTGCCGATCAGGGTCAGTCCGGGAATCTCCAGGGCCCGGCGGGTCGCATACGCCAGCAGTTCTGCCTCGTGGGCGGCGATGGCGTCCAGGCCGATGGCTTCCAGATAATCCACTGCCGCTCCCAGGGCGATGGTGTCGACAATGTTGGGCGTACCGGCCTCAAACTTGTACGGCAAACCGTTGTATTCGGTTTTCTCAAAGGTAACCCGGCGGATCATGTCGCCACCGCCCTGATAAGGCGGCATGGCCTTGAGCCACTGTTCCTTGCCGTACAGTACGCCTATGCCGGACGGCCCGTACAGTTTGTGCCCGGACAGGACGTAAAAATCGCAATCCAGTGCCGTCACGTCCACCGCCAGGTGTGGCACGGCCTGGGCACCGTCCACCAGTACCGGGATACCCCGGGCGTGGGCCTGTTCGATGATCTCCCTGACCGGGTTGATGGTGCCGAGGGCATTGGATACCTGGGTCACGGCAACCAGACGGGTTTTGGCTGACAGCCGGTCGATCAGTGCGTCCAGTTGCAGTTCGCCCTGCCGGTCAATCGGAGCCACCACCAGGCGGGTGCCGATCTGTTCCGAGAGCATTTGCCAGGGCACAATGTTGGCGTGATGCTCCATGGCGGTGATGAGGATTTCATCGCCAGCCTTTAGGTGGCTGCGGCCAAAGCTCTGGGCCACCAGGTTGATGCCCTCGGTGGCACCGCGCACAAAAATGATTTCGTGGCTGTGACGTGCCTTGAGAAAAGCCTGCAACCGGCACCGGGCTGCTTCGTAGCGGTCGGTGGCCCGCTGGCTCAGACTGTGGACGCCACGGTGTACGTTGGAATAATCCGTTTCATAGACCCTGCGGATGCAGTCGATGACGGCCCGGGGTTTCTGGGTGCTGGCGGCATTGTCCAGGTAGGCCAGCGGGTGACCGTGGATGCTTTGCTGGAGGATGGGAAAATCGTTACGGATACGTTCCAGGGGATATCCGGCCCTTTCGGTTGCTGTGGTCATAACCAGTCCTGATGAATGTCGGCTTGGGGCAGGGCGGCAAGGAAAGCCTGGCGGGCCTGGTCACGGCAGGCGGTCAGCGGAATTTTACCGATGATCTCATTGGCAAAGGCAAAACTCAGCAGGGTGCGGGCTTCCGCCTCGGACAATCCGCGTGATACCAGGAAAAACACCGCATCTTCGTCCAGTTGTCCGACCGTCACCCCGTGTGAACACTGCACATCCTCGGCGTTGATTTCCAGTTGGGGGCGGCTGTCGATTTGAGCCTGGGGTGAGAGCAGCAGGTTACGGTTCTGCAGGGTGGCGGTGATTTTGCGGACGCCAGGCTGTAACTGTAACAGGCCTTCAAACACGCCGTGAGCCTTGTCAGTGGCGATACCCCGGTAGGTTTCCCGGGTAATCCCCTGCGAACCCGCCTGTTGCACCCGGGTGTAGATGGCAGTCTGGCGGTTGCCGTCGGCATAAAACAGGCCGTTCAGTTCACAGCTAACCTGGTCGGCGGCCCTGATCTGGATGTCAGTGAGGGCGCGGGCGGCCCCCAGTGCCAGATGATGCTGGTGGAAGCAGGCTCCGGTGTCGGTTGCCACGTCGAGACGGGCAAAATGGCGGGCGGTGGCCGGTTGGGTTTGCAGGCTGTAGTGTGCCAGAACCGCCGCTTGCTCCAGCCAGATGGCGGTGGTTTCGCCGGTTGTGCCGCTGGCACCGGCTTGCCCGGTCTGGGTGTGGATCAGGGTGGCACGGCTGTTCCGGCCCAGCCGGATGACGTGCCGCAGTGAAACCAGCCCGACCGGGGCGGTGGTGATGCAAAGCAGTTGTACCGGCTTTTCCAGATGAACCCGCTCGGGTATCCGCAAAAACGCGCCGCTCTGCAGCCAGGCCAGATTCCAGTTCATCAGCGCATCGGCCTCCTGCAGACCGGGTTGGGTCAGATCCGGGCGGAGTTCGGTCAGTTCGGCGTCGCTCAGTTCGTCGAGGCTCTTGAGGCATACGCCCGCCGGCAAGCCTTCACGCACGCAGTAGTGCGGGCAAAATACGCCATCAACCCATACCAGACTGAATACATCCGGCAGGCGATAGCGTTCCAGCCAGGCCGGGTCGAGGTGTGGCGGGTCGGTGGCATCCGCTGCCGCTGCGGCTGACAGGTGCCATTGTTTGTCCTGTTTGCCGCCAGGGTCAGTCGTGGTAAAGGCAGCCAGCCGCTCCTGGCGGAACTGGTTCATCCAGTCAAGCCGGTGGCCAGGCAGGTGGGGGATTCTGTCGTGCAGGCGGGTATCCAGGGTGAGGCTGTGGTTCATGGGCCGGTCTCCCTGGGCAGGTGTTCAATCCAGCCGTAGCCTTTGGCTTCGAGTTCCAGTGCCAGCTCCGGGCCACCCGTGCGGACGATGCGGCCACCTGCCAGTACATGCACCTGATCGGGCTGGACGTAATCAAGCAACCGTTGGTAGTGGGTAACCAGAATAAAGGAACGCTCAGGGGTTCGGAGGGCATTCACCCCGTCAGCCACCTGTTTGAGGGCATCAATGTCGAGACCGGAATCGGTTTCATCGAGAATGCACAGCAATGGCTCCAGTATGGCCATCTGCAGGATTTCGTTACGTTTTTTTTCACCGCCGGAAAAACCTTCGTTGATGCCCCGATATAGAAATGATTCGTCCAGGTTGACGGTTTTGATCTTGCTTTTGACCAGGGCAAGAAAATCCATGGCGTCGACTTCGGTTTGGCCCCGGCTTTTACGCAGGGCATTCAGGGCTGCCTTGAGCAGATAGATGTTGCTGACGCCGGGAATTTCGACCGGGTACTGGAACGCCAGAAACAGGCCAGCCCGGGCTCGCTCCTCCGGTTTCATGGTGAGGAGGTCCTGGCCCTGGTAGCGAATGCTGCCGGCGGTGACCTGATAACCCGGACGCCCGGCCAGAACATTGGACAGGGTGCTTTTGCCGGAACCGTTCGGGCCCATGATGGCATGTACTTCGCCCGGGTTGACGGTGAGGGTAATGCCGTTGAGTATGGGTTTATCGTCCACCTGAACGTGGATGTCGTTGATACTGAGCATGGGAGCGGATATCCAGAAAAATTGATGGGGAAGGGCAGGGCGGAAGACCGGCGTGGCTTTCAGCCGCGCCCCGTTATTTTGGGATGGTGCCGTGATTTGGCAAGTCCTGAATGGCAGATAAATACCACGGAGTATTAACGGAATAGGCCATTGCGTGGCGGGTGGGGTGGCAAAATCAGGCCGCAGCCGCAGGAAAAAGTACTGACATGATGCGATAGCTCAGTACCATGTAGGCCAGGGCCAGGCCGATGCCCTGTATCCAGCGCACCGACACCGCATGGCGCAGGATGTGTCCCAGAATGGCCCAGTGCCAGAGCATCAGTCCGAGCAGTATCAGATAGGCCGGTCGGGCCTCTGGAACCGAAGCCATCAGCAACAGTAACGGCAGGGCCAGACTGCTGACCAGGGCGTCGCAGGCATAGACACTGATGGCAGTTTGCAGCAGGCGGGGGCGTTTGTTCATCAGGCTCAGGATGGTCCAGAGGAATCCGCCCAGCAGCAGGGCTTCGGTCAGCGTACGCAGTAAACCGTCCTGCCAACCGGTTTCCAGCCCCAGCAGCAGAATGCCTGCCAGCAGGTAGAAGGTCAAACCGATTCCCAGCAACAGCGGCGAGGCCGGGACATCCTGGGGGCCTTTGCGGAAAAGGCAGAGTTGCAGCAGCAGTCGAATCAGGGGCATGGTGCGTTTGAACGGGTTGGGTTCATTGTAAAGCCAGTTCCAGAGCCGTACTGGCTTCAAGCCAGTCGGTTTCAGTGGCCGCCAGTGCCTGGTCAAGGCGGTGTTTGTCGGCGATAAGCCCGGCCAGACGCTGCTTGCTGTCCCGGTCGTCGGCATAGAGGGCCGGATCGGCCAGGCAATCCTCCAGTTTTTTACGCTCGCTGGCCAGTTGGTTCAGCCGTAGTTCGGCCTTGTCCACGGCACTCTGGAGTGGTTTGAGTTGCTTGCGCCGGTCGGCGGCTGCCTTGCGGACGGTCTTGCGTTCGTGACCGGCGGTTTCGGTTGCCGCATCGTTCAGGGCCGTATTGCGGCGACTGCCCAGCCAGCGGGCGTAGTCGTCCAGATCACCGTCAAACGGCTGAACCTGACCATCGGCCACCAGCCACAAATCGTCGGTGACGCTACGCAGCAGGTGGCGGTCATGGGAAACCACTACCAGGGCTCCGGGGTAGTCCTGCAGGGCCATGCCCAGGGCGTCACGGGTGTTGAGATCCAGGTGGTTGGTGGGTTCGTCCAGCAATAATAGATTGGGTTTGCGGTAAATCAGCAGAGCCAGGGCCAGGCGGGCCTTTTCGCCACCGGAAAAGGGAGCCACCGGCTCCAGGGCGCGGTCGCCACTGAACCCGAATCCGCCAATGAAGCCACGCAGATCCCGTTCAGTGGCCGCCGGATCCAGTACCTGCAGATGTTTTAAGGCACCCCAGTCAGGGTTGAGCTGCTCCAGTTGATGCTGGGCAAAATAGCCGATGCGTAGCTCCTGGGCTTCCAGACGTTCTCCCTGTAACAGGGGCAGACTCCCGGCCAGGGTTTTTATCAGGGATGATTTGCCGGCCCCGTTGGCACCCAGCAGGGCGATGCGATCACCCGGATTCAGGGTGAAGCGGAGTCCTTCCAGCAAAGGGCGTTCGGGGTAGCCGACGGCGGCCTCATCCAGTTTGAGCAGGGGCGAGGGCAATTTGAGTGGCGGCAGAAAGCTGAAATGGAACGGCGAATCCGCCTGGGCCTGGGCAATCAGTGACATGCGATTGAGTGCCTTCAGCCGACTCTGCACCTGACGGGCCTTGGTGGCCTGAGCCCGGAACCGGTCAACGAAGGACTGAATGCGGGCCAGTTCGCGCTGCTGGGCTGCGTGGGCGGCCTGTTGCTGGGCCAGTGCCTCGGCCCGGCGTACCTCGAAGGCAGAATAGTTGCCGGTATGCAGGCTGACGGTCTGCTGTTCAATATGCAGGATGTGATCGACCACATCATCCAGAAAATCCCGGTCATGGGAAATCAGCAACAGGGTACCGGGATAGCGCGCCAGCCAATCCTGAAGCCACAGAACCGCGTCCAGATCCAGGTGGTTGGTGGGTTCATCCAGCAGGAGCAGGTCAGACCGGCACATCAGCGCCCGGGCCAGGTTGAGCCGCATCCGCCAGCCACCGGAAAATTCACTGACCGGTTTGCGTATTTCGGCGGGTGCAAACCCCAACCCATTCATCAGGCGGGCGGCCCGGGCCTCGGCATCGTAACCGCCAATGGCTTCAAGCCGGGTGTAGAGCTGGGCCAGCCGGGTGCCATCCTGCTGGCACTCCGCTGCCTACAGGCTGGCCTGTATTGCTCGCAGTTCGGTGTCTCCGTCGATGACGTAATCAAGGGCCGGGGTTGGCACTCCGGGGGTTTCCTGGGCCACATGGGCAATGTCCAGCCCGGGCGGCATGGAGACCTCGCCGGTTTCTGTTTGCAGTTGATGGAGTATCAGGCTGAATAAGCTGGATTTACCTGCCCCGTTGGCCCCGGTGATACCGGTTTTGTCACCGCTGTGCAGGGTAAACGAGGCATCCCTGAACAGAACCTTGCGGCCACGTTGCAGGCTGACCGATTTGAAATTGATCATCGGGTTGCCTGGCTTCAACCGGCCTGTTCAATTTTCTGATCCGCTTCCTTGACGAATTCATGCAGATCCCCCGTTTTTACGGTGGCCCGGGGAATAATGAGGGCAGAATCAATGCCGATGAACAGAAAGGCGTAATGACGGTTGGTCTCAATCCGCAGGACTTCGTCCCAGCCAATGCCCGATTCGCCGTTGCGATTGATTTCGACCAGTTGGCGGGGTTCAATCCGCAGCCGGTTTACACCGAACAGGTTCAGTTTTTCCTCCTCGCTATAGAGTTTGCGGATTTGCCGACGGGTACTCCAGCGAAAATAGAGCGGAGTGGCCACCGCCCAGAACAGCGCGAGCAGGCCGATATACATGAACGCCAGGGTATCCTGAAAATAGAGCCAGACCACCATGGCGATGATGGCCAGAAAACCTGGCAGCAGTATCTGATGCCGACGCATCCGCTTCTGGATGGCATCGGATTTTTTGAGCTGGAATTCGTTAAACGCGATCAAATCCTGCTCACGCAGTTCATATTCTATTTCTGTCATCAGTGGCTCCGCGAGAAAAGGGGTTGGGGGTTAGGGGTTGGGGGTTGGGGGTTGGGGGTTGGGGGTTGGGGGTTAGGGTTGGGGGTTGGGGGTTGGGGGTTGGGGGTTAGGGGTTAGGGGTTGGGGGTTGGGGGGTGGG
>CAIVXW010000276.1 GCA_903910005.1 uncultured Methylococcaceae bacterium | reverse complement strand
GGGGCGGAATGGCGGCTAAAAGCGGGGTTCACCATAATACCGGGGCGGCTAGCCTCGCCTCGCCCGGAAAAAGCTTTTCAGCACCTGGCGGCATGGTTCGGCCATAACCCCTCCCCGGTACGCAACCCGATGGTTGAGAAAATCAGCATCCGCCAGTCGCAGGGCACTGACCACCGCCCCACGGGCGGGGTCATCGGCTCCGAATACCACCCGCCTGATCCGGGCATGCACCAGAGCCGTCATGCACATGGCGCAAGGTTCAAGGGTGACATAAAGGGTGGTATCGGTGAGGCGGTAGTTTTTCAGCCGGGTACCCGCCGCCCGCAGTACGACTACTTCAGCATGGGCGGTAGGATCATGGCGGGCGATGGGCTGGTTGTAGCCGACGGCGATACATACGTCCTGTTTGACCAGTACGGCACCGACCGGCACTTCTCCCAGTGCCCTGGCCCGGTCGGCCTGTTGCAGGGCTTGCTGCATCCAGTAGTGATCGGTGGCGTCGCTGTCCGCTTTAAGGGCATCCGGCAGACGGTGGGTGCTGGCATCCTGCCAGAACCGCGCAATGACAGGCAGCCAGTGTCGGCTTATTCCCATTCGATGGTGGCGGGAGGCTTGCCGGAAATGTCGTAGGTCACCCGGGAGATGCCCGGTACCTCATTGATGATGCGGCGTGAAACCAGATCAAGCAATTCATAGGGTAGATGAGCCCAGCGGGCAGTCATGAAGTCGATGGTTTCAACCGCCCGTAACGCTACGACATAATCATAACGACGCCCGTCCCCCATGACCCCGACTGATTTGACCGGCAGAAATACGGCGAAGGCCTGGCTGACCGTGTGGTAGAGATCGTGCCGGTGCAGTTCCTCAATGAAGATGGCATCGGCCTGGCGTAATAGATCGGCATGGGATTTTTTGACCTCGCCCAGAATGCGAACCCCAAGTCCCGGCCCCGGAAAAGGATGACGGTAGACCATCTCATGCGGCAACCCCAGTTCCACCCCAAGCTGGCGAACCTCATCCTTGAATAATTCGCGCAGGGGTTCCAGCAGGCGGAGGTTCATCTGTTCAGGCAGACCTCCCACGTTATGATGCGATTTGATGACGTGGGCCTTGCCGGTTTTGATGCCCGCCGATTCGATGACATCCGGGTAAATGGTACCCTGGGCCAGCCAGCGGGCGTCACTGATGCGGGCAGCTTCTGCCTCAAAAATATCCACGAACAGCCCGCCAATTCGTTTGCGCTTTTGTTCCGGGTCGCTGATGCCGGACAAGGCCGTCAGAAAGCGGTCTTCGGCATTGACCCGGATCACCTGAATGCCAAGATGACGGGCAAAGGTGTTCATGACCTGATCGCCTTCGTTCAGTCGCAGCAAGCCAGTGTCCACAAAGACGCAGGTCAGTTGTTCGCCGATGGCCTTGTGCAGCAGGGCTGCCACCACGGAGGAATCCACCCCCCCGGAAAGACCCAGGATGACCCGTTCGCTACCCACCTGTTGCTGAATCTGAACCAGACTGTCCTCAATGATGTTGCGGGTGTTCCAGAGGGTTTCACACCCGCAAATATCCTGGAGGAAACGGGCAATCATGCGGCTCCCCTGGCGGGTATGCGTGACTTCCGGATGAAACTGGACGCCGTAGAAATGGTGCGCCTCATCGGCCATGCCGACAATGGGGGCTGAATCGGTGGAGGCCATCAATTTGAAGCCGGGTGGCAGAACGGTCACCTGATCCCCGTGACTCATCCACACATCCAGCAAGCCGTGACCCTCGGCAGAGGTGCGATCCTCAATATCGCTCAGCAGGCGGGAATGGCCGCGTGCTCGCACTTCGGCATAGCCAAATTCCCGCGCCGGGCAGCCTGCAACCACGCCTCCCAGTTGTGCGGCCATGGTTTGCATACCGTAGCAGATGCCAAGCACGGGTACTCCCAGTTCAAACACCAGGGCCGGGGCGCGGGGGCTATCATCGAGGGTGACCGATTCCGGGCCACCCGACAGGATGATGCCTCGGGGGGCATAGTCCCGGATGAAAGCCGGGTCACAGTCGTAGGGGTGAATTTCCGAATAGACGCCCAGTTCCCTGACCCGACGGGCAATCAACTGGGTGTACTGGGAACCGAAATCCAGAATCAGGATTTTGTGGGCATGAATGTTTTGCATGATGATGGGCAAGGGTCAATTAACGTGAATCAGGAATGCAGTACCTGGACATCCTCACCAAAATGACGGGCGATGGCCGCACGCATCGGGTGAACCTGCCGGGTCGTCAGACGCATGCAGCGTTCGCGTCAATCGAGGGAATAGTTGGGGGCTTCCTTGGTAATCGTGACGTCGTGTACGTGACTTTCCCGCATGCCGGCGGTTGTCACCCGTACAAAACAGGCTTGTTCCCGCATCGCCTGAATGGTGCCGCAGCCGGTATAGCCCATTGCGGAGCGAACCCCGCCGACCAGTTGGTGTACGATGGCAATCAGGCTGCCCTTGTAGGGTACCCGCCCTTCAATGCCCTCGGGTACCAGTTTTTCCGCCTCGGTGCTGTCCTGGAAGTAACGGTCGCTGGAACCCTGCTGCTGGGCCATGGCCCCCAGCGATCCCATGCCGCGATAGCTTTTGTAGGAGCGGCCCTGGTACAGTTCGACCTCGCCGGGTGCCTCTTCGGTACCGGCAAACAATCCGCCCAGCATGACCGAGTGGGCACCGGCTGCCAGTGCCTTGGCCACATCACCGGAATAGCGGATGCCGCCATCGGCAATGAGCGGCACCCCCGTGCCTGCCAGGGCTTCCGCCACATTGGAGACTGCGGTGACCTGGGGAATGCCAACCCCGGCCACGATGCGGGTGGTGCAGATGGAGCCGGGGCCAATACCCACCTTGACGGCGTCAGCTCCGGCTGCCACCAGGGCGCGGGCCGCTTCGCCGGTGGCGATGTTGCCACCAATAACCTGCATCTGCGGATAATTGCGTTTGACCCAGTTCACCCGATCCAGCACTCCCTGCGAATGGCCGTGGGCGGTATCCACCACAATCACATCCACCCCGGCGTCGACCAGGGCTGCCACCCGTTCTTCGGTGCCCGGCCCGGTTCCCACCGCTGCCCCTGCCCGCAGCCGTTCCTGTTCATCCTTGCAGGCCTGGGGATAATCCTTTGACTTCTGGATATCCTTGACCGTAATCAGCCCGCGCAACTCGAAGGATTCACTCACCACCAGAATTTTTTCGATGCGGTGGGTGTGCAGCAGACGAATGGCTTCTTCCTTGCTGGCTCCCTCGCGAATGGTTATCAGCTTGTCCTGGGGAGTCATGGCAACGGTGACCGGTTCATCGTAGCGGGTTTCGAAGCGAAGGTCCCGACTGGTTACGATGCCCACCAGTTTGCCCTGGTCAACCACCGGTACCCCGGATATGTGACGCGAACGGGTTAGTTCCATAACGTCGCGGATGGTAGCCCGGGGGGCCACCGTGATGGGATCCTTGATGACGCCGCTTTCGTACTTTTTGACCTTGCTGACTTCGAGAGCCTGATGCTCAATCGACATGTTTTTATGGATGATACCGATACCCCCCTCCTGAGCCATGGTGATGGCCAGACGGGATTCAGTGACGGTATCCATCGCCGCCGAGAGTAGGGGAATGTTCAGGGTTATTCCCCGGGTCAGGCGGGTGACCAGACTGACATCGCGGGGTAGAACGGCGGAGTGAGCCGGAATCAGCAGAACATCATCGAAGGTAAGGGCTTCTTGAACCACGCGCATGGCGAACTCCTGAAATCGAAAAGCCTTCGATGGTATAGAACGCATGGCGTGATTTCAAGCCACGCGGTCGATTTTAGCCGCGCCCGGCGGTAATCGGGGAGATCATCGGTCTTTCAGGCGTAAACCAATGACGCTCAGTATGCCCCGCAGCAGGTGAATCTCTGCGGGTTCAAGCTGAGTCCGGTTAAAGATGCGCCGCAAACGACGCATGATGGAGGGTGATTGCTTGCGCTCATGCAGGAATTTGAGATCGTACAGCGTGCTTTCCAGATGGCCGAAAAAGGATTCCATTTGCTGGCCGGTTGCGAGGGCCGCCGAAGTCGGGCCGGTCTCTGTTGCGATGGCGGCCTTTCTCAGTTCGTAGGCTACAATCTGTATGGCTGCGGCCACATTGAGCGAGCTGAAGTCGGGGTTACAGGGAATGTGCAGCAGATAGTGACAGCGTTCCAGTTCCTGGTTGGTCAACCCGGAATGTTCCCTGCCAAACAAGAGTGCGGTTCGGGTGGTGGAGTGGGCAATCCGCTCAGCACAGCCAACCGGATCAAGCTGCGGCCAGCTAATTGAGCGCAAACGGGCACTGGCCCCGATCACGAGCCCGCAGTCGGCAATGGCCTCGTGCAGGGTTTTACAAACCAGAGCCTGCTCCAGCAGGTCATCGGCCCCGGAAGCCCGTGCGACGGCCTCGGTGCTGGGGAATACTTTGGGGGCGACCAATGCCAGATCATGCAACCCCATGTTTTTCATGGCACGCGCAGTGGCTCCGATGTTACCCGGATGGGTTGTCTCAACCAGAACGATGCGGATGTGGGATAGAATAGTCATCTGACGGATTTGAAAGAATGGATACAAAATTCTATCATCCGGATTGATTCATTTATTGACCCTTACTCCAATCGAAATACCATGGATCCCATGCTTAACATCGCGGTGCGGGCTGCCAGAGCCGCCGGCGATATCATCATACGTTCTCTGGACAGGGTTGACCTGCTCACCATCACCCCAAAGGGGCGCAATGACTTCGTCACTGAAGTAGATCGGCAGGCCGAAAGCGAAATCATCAATATCCTGCACAAGGCGTATCCGCATCACGCATTTCTGGGCGAGGAAAGCGGATCCCAGGGAGCGGCCCAGGCCGAGTATGTCTGGGTGATTGATCCCCTGGACGGGACGACCAATTTTTTGCACGGTTTTCCTCATGTGTGCGTCTCCATCGGCCTGTTGTACCGGGGACGCCCCGAAAAGGCCGTCATTTATGATCCCCTCAAACAGGAACTCTTCACCGGTAGCCGGGGAGGCGGGGCCATGCTTAACAACCGGCGCATTCGGGTCACAAAACTGACCGGACTCAAAGGTGCCTTGCTGGGTACCGGTTTTCCCTTCAGGGATCAAACCCATGTTGATGCCTATCTTGCCATGTTTCGCGAGATGATGAAGGACACTGCCGGCATACGCCGGGCTGGTTCAGCCGCGCTGGATCTGGCTTATGTTGCCGCCGGTCGACTGGATGGATTTTGGGAACTGGGGCTGAAAAAATGGGACATCACCGCAGGCATCGTGCTGATACAGGAAGCCGGTGGCATCGTGACCGATTTACAGGGCAGGGAAGGTTATCTTGAAAGCGGCAACATTCTGACCGCCAATCCGCGGTTGCATCAGGTTATGCGTGAGGTCATGGAGCAACATCTGACCGACGAACTGAGAAATCCGGCCTGAATCCGGCGGAGTGGGCATGAGGACATACCCACTCCGGCCAGAAGGCCGTCTTAGCCCTTCGGAGCCATGGCGGCCATCCTGTCTTGCTCTACTTTCTGCACGGACGGACGCTTCTTCATTTCCTCCAGATAGGCTGCCACCTCAGGCAGGTATTTGCTGACCAGGCATTCACCATAAATTTTCCGGGTCGCGGCACTAACCAAAACAAAATGGTTAAAGGCGGCGCAATCGACTGCCGTAAATTCACTGCCCGCCACAAAAGGACTGAACCGGGCCAGACGCTGCAGGCCAGACAGTCCCCGGGCCAGCCTTTCGCTGACATCCTGCCGGATTTCTTCCGAAACCGAGCCGCCAAAGAAAGCCTCCTTGTAGAGTCTGCGGGCCTCCAGTTCCACATTCAGTTCCAAATGGAAAATGAGTTCACGGCATTTGGCCCTGGCAAACACATCGGTGGGGTACAGCGGATGCTGCGGATAGGCGTCTTCCAGGTATTCAAAAATGGCCTGTGATTCTGACAGGGTTCCGTGTGGTGTTTCAAGCAACGGAATTTTGCCAAGTGGAGAACGGGCCAGGAATGCCGGATCCTGAGAAGGACGTACCATTTCTTCGTTGAACTCAACCCCTTTTTCCAGTAGGGCCAGTTTGATCTTGTTGTAGTAATTGCTGACAGGAAAACCCAGTAAGCGGATCATGATGCAGTCTCCTCATATCTTGATGGTTGGGACAAATCGCCGGTGTTGTGAGCTATCACCGCAGCTATCAGGGGGGTAGCCCTGATGGGCAGGTATTCTACCTCAGTGACTGGCGATTGAGGCGGTGTTCGCGTTCTTGCCAGTCGGGGAGGAAATGACTCATCAAGGTATAAAAGCGGGCATTGTGGCTACGTTCGAGCAAGTGGATCATTTCATGAACCAGAACGTATTCAAGACAGTCCGGATGCCGTCGGGCCAACTCCAGATTGAGGCGGATGGTTCGACGGGCAATGGTGCAACTTCCCCACCGGCTTTTCATGGCACGCACACAGAAACCAGCTACCCGTACCCCCATAACAGGCTGCCAGTGGTTCAGCAGAGGCGGAATGACGTCCAGTAACTGTCGATGTTCCCACTGCTCTACCACTTTTTTGCGCTCATTAACACCAAAATCTGGCGGGACATGCAACCTGAGCCAGCCATTGCGTAACTCAACTGCAGGTGTATGAGGGCTGGGGATGATACTGATCAGGTAGCATTTGCCCCAGACCTGATGCGATTCCCGTTCGGAAAATGTTCGGGCACATGCGGGAGGGTGGGATTCGCGGGTTTTGAGTTGTTGTCGGTAACGCAGAATCCAGTCACGTTTTGCTTCAACGAAGGCTTCGGCCCGCTCAAGCGGAACTCCTCGGGGCAGTGACAACCTGATCAGACCTCCGGGCGCACAAACCCGCAGTCGAATGGAACGGATGTCCTTGATCGCTACTTCCACCTCGAAACCAGCCATCTGTAACAATAGTCCGGTCATATTCCGTGCTGCTGGTTCAATCGTGCTGGATGCCCTGTAGTTCCCGGTGCAGGGCACGGTATTCATCTGCCATCTTGTGACCGGAATCCAGGTATACCAGCGGTTTGGAGAAACTGTGTGATTCACGCACCTTGACGGAGGTGGACAACCGGGTTTGCAGAACAGGCAACCCGGCATCTTCCAGTTCTTTCACCAACTGTTGCGGCAAATTGGCCCGCCCCTGAAATTGATTAACCACAATCCCCTCTACCTCAAGACCGCTATTGTGATCTGTCTTCATTTCGGCAATAACTGCCAGCAAAGTGTAAAGTGCTTCCCGCGAGAAGGCATCACAATCAAAGGGAATTAAACAGCGATCGGCCGCAATCAGGGCGGAACGGCTATAAAAATTCAGTACCGGTGGGGTATCGATGTAAATGCTGTCGAAGTCGCCCAGGGTATCCAGTACTTCACGCAATTTGTAAATTTTATAGCGCGATTCCAGTCGCCCCTGCAAGGGTTCCAGCTCAGGGTGGGAGGGAATCACGTAAAGATTGGCGAACGGCGTTTCGTGAATGACACTGCCCAAGCCCTCGTTCCCGCCTTTGCCAAACAGATTAAGGCTTAAAACCTCCCTGAAAAAATAGGCGATAGTGGCGTCGGGATCGGCCACCTTGTCACCCAACAGATAATGGGATGAATTGCCTTGTACATCCAGGTCAATGACCAGCGTCTTTTTTCCTTCCGTGGCATTGACGGCAGCCAGGTTACAGGTAATGGTGGATTTACCCACCCCTCCTTTTTGATTGAAAACAACCCTACGCATGGTATGTTCCTCTTGTTGTGGTCGCTGCAAGGCAGAAAGGCGGGAGAGTATAGGGGAAACGAAAAAACTGCGATAGTTTGTGCCTGCTTCCACACCCCCCCAAAAAAAAAAGCACCCCTGAGCAGGGGTGCTTGATGTGATGGGAGCCTGGCGGTGACCTACTTTCGCATGGGAATCCACACTATCATCGGCGCTAAGCGGTTTCACTTCCGAGGTCGGGATGGGATCGGGTGGTTCCCGCTTGCTTTGGCCACCAGGCTAAAACGGGTGGAGTGAGGGTCACTCC
>CAIVXW010000275.1 GCA_903910005.1 uncultured Methylococcaceae bacterium | reverse complement strand
CTTACCAGAACGTCAAGGGTGGCCTGCATTACCGCGATCCTGGCGAGTTGCTCGCTACCAGCCATGAATGGTTGCTGGGCGTCTGTCAGGATGAAATTGTTGCCGCACTGGTGCTGGACCCGAAAAAAGGGCGCAAAATTGTGGCCCTGGCGGCCGATTGCCGGGAAGAACAGCGCGATACGGCCATCATCACCCTTGGCAACTTGCTGCGGGATCAATGGAGTTCGGCCTGGTTGGAAGTCTCTGAAAAGGCGGAGAAATTTGCCTTGCGAAATGGCGGCGCAAATTTTCGTATTTCCAACCGCGAGGCTCAGGTTCTGACCGGCAAACCGATTCTGGATTTGAACCCTGACGGTTATCACTACACCCGCATGATTCTGGGGCACGCCAGGGAAAAATTGATGCTGGGTACGCCCCTATGGTGAACGTCCGTTCGGGTTAAGGATCGAGTGAATGGTTCGTGGTGAATAGCGAGTGGTATGCCGGGAGTGCGGCCCTATTAGCGGCTTTGGGCCTACCAACCAGTCGTCCATACCCCATTCGCATCTGGCCGCGCTCCTAACATCACGCTCCCGGAGAAAGCATGAAAAAAACCGTCATTACCCTTGATTCCACACCGGCAGCCCCGGATTGTGCCAGTTGGCATGGCTTGCGAGTGTATGGTTTGCAGCTCGAATGCCCCATCCCCTCCGGTGAGCGTTTTTACGGTCATCACTTGCGTGGGGTGTTGGGACGAGCCCTGTTCGATACGGTGTGTCTGTATGCCCGGCAAGGAGGGCACGATACGGCGTGTGCCGGGTGTACGCTGCAAACCCGCTGCGCGTATCCGCAGGCTTTCAAGCCGGTCGCAGCGGATCGTCTGCCGCCGTACTGGCTGCATGGCTGGCATATTGTGGAAGATCGTCTGCAATATCACTGGTTCATGCTGGAAGCAGCGTTGCCGCATCTGGAAGCCTGGCTGTACGGTCTGCAACGTCATTGGCAGCAGCATCAGGACGGCACACTGAGAGTGGGGAATGTTGGCCATGATGTGCCGGTTTTTGCCGGTCGTACCCTGAGGCTTGATGCCCTGACTCCCATCAGTCCCCCTGCAATCCCGTCTGCTACCTGCCATCTGCATACGATCACGCCCCTCATCAGTAAGCACGGCGGTGATCCCCTGTACGGGCCGTTACGCACCCGGCTGCAACGCCTGATTCAACTCTATGGAGACGGTACCCGGCTCCCGATCGAACAGCAGCCCTGGGTGTGTACGACGGTGGCGCAAGAGCCGGTGGCGCTCCAGATGCCGCGCCGAACCTGGCGCGGTTATCACTACCGTTTGCACCTGAGCCACATCACTGAGTCCGCTCGCTCCTTGCTACAATGGGGCCAGTATCTTCATGCGGGAGGCCATGCCACGGCGGGGTGTGGCGCCTTTCGGCTCGTTCAGGATTAACCCGGTTTTCTTCCTTCCTTGTCTGGAGTTTCTGTTATGTCAGCCTTGTTTCCCCGGCTTTGTTCCTTGTTCACGACCCAAACCCGCCGTAAAAATCGCCAATTACTGACT
>CAIVXW010000274.1 GCA_903910005.1 uncultured Methylococcaceae bacterium | reverse complement strand
GGGAATTCCCGGACTTGTTTTCATGGCTGGTGGATCAGATGGGCGAACTCCCCCTTCCCCGACAGCGAAAAAAGTCAGCCGTCCGTAATCCGCTGGGTTTGGCGGCTGTCCCGTCTTAGGTGGGTGGCCAATTCAACGATTGTGGCTTCGTCCGGTTTGACTCCAGCGAATCAGCAGTTCTTCCAGTAACAGGGTGATGTTCAGGTTATGGGCCATGCGGTTGCGGGTATTCAGCAGTAAATCCCAGCAGGCAAACAAATCGGTGATGCTCAGGGACTGGAGTGCTGCTGACCCGCCGGGAATGTCGGTTGCCAGTCCTGTATCGGTGTGGCCAAGACCCTGTTTCAGCCGAACCAGTTGATTGATCCAGGCCATTATCCATTCGAGGGTTGTTGCGCTGAAGTCTTTTTCCCACTGACTGGCCAGTTGCAGCGGATCCTTGTCACCCGCCCGCACCGCCAGCAGACCCTGGATAGTCTGGTCACGCCGGGCCAACTGGTCGGTGCCATCCAGTGCCAGGGCGGTCAGGGGGCTGCCCCGGGCCATGTCCAGCAGAACGGTCGGTTCCTGCTTCAGGGATTGGCTGGCAAGCCAGGCCAGTGCCGTGTCGCGGTCTGGCCGCAGGATGGGGAGTTTCTGGCAGCGGCTTAAAAGGGTGATCGGGAGTTGGTGGGGGGCCGAACTGATCAGCACCATGAGGGTTTTGGGGGACGGCTCTTCCAGGGTTTTGAGCAGGGCGTTGGCCGCGTTGATGTTGAGTTCGTGGGCCGGTTCAATAACCACCACCCGATAACCCCCGTATTGTGGCTTGAGTGAGAGTTTATGGATCAGTTGTCTGATGGACTCAATCCCGATGGCCTTGCCCGCCTCAGCCGGTTCCACCCGGGTGTAATCAGGGTGAGTGTCTGCCGCGAACAGTCGGCAGGCTGGACAACTCCCGCAGGGTGAGACCGTTGTATCGGCCCGGCACAGCAAGGCCTGCGCCCACCGCCGGGCCAGTCCGGTTTTGCCGAGACCGTGCGGTCCCTGTATCAGCAGGGCGGGCGGTATTCTCCCGACTGCCCGACTCTGCTGCAACCAGGCCCAGTGTGGCTGTAGCCAGGGCAATAGCGGGGCTGTGTCAAGGGTTTCAGTCATGCTGCAAGTATCTCGTCCAGATGGTGGGCGATGTCGGCCTGAACCTGAGCCAGGGGGCGGGCGGCATCAATGAGCCGGATGCGACCGTCCGACATCCGGGCCCGTTCCAGGTAGCGCGCCCTGACCCGCTCGAAAAACCCGGTATCCTCCCGTTCAAACCGGTCGGTTGATCGCCGGTTGCGAATGCGTTGTTGGCCGGTTTCGGGCGGGATATCCAGCAGCAGGGTCAGATCCGGTCGCAGGTCGCCCAGTATCCAGCGTTCCAGGTACTCGATGATGTCGGTATGAATGCCACGACCGCCCCCCTGGTAGGCATGGGTGGCTTCGGTGAAGCGGTCACTGACCACCCAGTGTCCTGCCGCCAGTGCAGGTTCCATCACGTGCCTGACATGCTGGGCACGGGCGGCACACAATAACAGCAGTTCTGCCTCGGGCACGATGACCTGATCGCTGAGTACCAGTGCCCTGATCGCTTCTCCCAGTGCCGTGCCTCCCGGTTCCCGTGTTATTACTACCGGCACCCCGCGCTGTGCCAGGTAGTCGTGCACGTACCCGAGGTTGGTACTTTTGCCGGTTCCCTCCGAACCTTCCAGCGTAATCAATTTACCGGGCTGCATGATGTTTTCTCTGATAGGTGTCCACGGCCGCCTGGTGTTGCGCCAGGGTTTCCGAGAACTGGTGGGTTCCGTTGCCCCTGGCGACAAAATACAGGGCATTGCCCGACTGGGGGTGCATGACGGCCTTGATCGATTCGGCCCCCGGCATCGCAATCGGGGTAGGCGGTAATCCGTCGCGGGTGTAGGTGTTGTAGGGGGTGTCGTTGAGCAGATCACGCAGGCGGATATTACCGTCAAAACCGGCTCCCAGTCCGTAGATGATGGTGGGGTCGGTTTGTAGCTTCATGCCTTTTTGCAGGCGACGTGCGAATACACCGGCAATGGCGGGTCGTTCTTCCGGTGCGGCGGTTTCCTTCTCCACGATGGAGGCCAGAATCAGGGCCTGATACGGGGTGGTGTAGGGCAAGTCGGACGCCCGCCCGGCCCAGGCCGGTTCCAGTACGGTTTGCATGGTCTGGTAAGCCCGTTTGAGTACTTCAATGTCGGTCGCTCCCCGGGTGACGTGGTAGGTACTGGGAAACAGCCAGCCTTCGGGATGCTGACACTCGGAGGCATGACAGTCCGGTACGAGTTGGCGCATGATGTCCTGATCGCTGCGTCCGTTCAGGGTTTGCCGTAATTCGGGGTGGCGCGCCAGTTCGGCCCGGATGCGGGCCAGTGTCCAGCCTTCGACCAACGTGACCGGATAATGCCTGACCTTGCCGCTGACCAGTGTATCCAGCAGGCTTCTGGGGGTCAGCCCGGACTGGAAGGCATAGGTGCCATATTTGATGGCACGGGCCTGACCGCTGAGGTACCCCAGCAGTATGAACCAGTGGGGCCGGGTCACGATGCCGTGCCGGTTCAATTCGCGGGTCACGGTCAGCAAACCGGCTCCCCGGGGGATGTCCACTTCCACCACCGCCTGTTGCAGTAATACCGGTTCATCCAGATACGTGGTATAGGCCCAATACAGGGTGGCGCATCCCACAAGGGACAGGAAAAAGGCGGATGTCCTTAACAACGGCGTCATGGGCTAAAGTGGCAGGGGCAGGTGATGGGTGCGGAGAAAGGCCCGGGCTTGCGGTGTATGCACCGGCTCCGGGTAGGTGCGGTGGTCACAACGGCGCACAAACCAGACCCCTATCACCGAATTGCAGAGCATCAGTTCGTCGGCCTGGTAGAGTTCCGCGACGCCGAACCGGGTTGATTGTACGGGGTGGCCGGACTGGCTGAACCATTCGAGCAAAACCTCACGCATCACACCCTGAACACCGCAGCGATCAAGCGGCGGCGTCTGAACGACCCCGCCCCTCATCAGAAACAGGTTGGTAAAAGTACCCTCGGTCACCCGGCCGGCCTGGTCAAGCAGGATGCCTTCCCGACAGGCGGTAGGTTGCAATTCGGCCCGGGCGAGTATCTGTTCCAGCCGATTGGTGTGTTTGAGCCCGGCCAGAAGCGGATTGATGCCCAGTCGGGTCTGACACACCATTGCCTCAATGCCGGTGGCGTGGATGGATTCGGGATATTCGGGTGGCGGATGCAGGCTGACGACCCGGGTGATTGCACTGCCAGGCGTCCAGGCGTAGCCGCGTCCTCCGCTACCCCGGGTCAGTTGCAGTTTGAGAACCGCCGCTGGCGGAGGCTCCCTCAGCAATTCACCGATGTCCCGAGCCAGCAGGGCGTCGCCCGGATAGCTCAGGCCGATGCCCTGGCAGTCCCGTGCCAGTCGGGTCAGATGGCGGTCGAGCCAGACGGGTTGGCCGGCCATAACCGGCAGGGTGGTGAACACCCCGTCGCCGTACTGGAACCCCCTGTCCCTGACATCAATACGATCCGTGGCCTCGCCGTTGATCAAAAAGACGGGAGCCCACTGCACCGGGTTCATTCATATCGCTTGAACACAAGCGAACCGTTGGTACCGCCAAAGCCGAAGGAATTGGACATGGCGTACGTCAGGGAGGCTTTGCGGGCAGTATGGGGGGTGTAATCGAGGTCACACTCCGGATCGGGGTTGTCCAGGTTGATGGTGGGTGGCACGATCTGATCCCGTAGCGACAGGGCGGCAAAAATGGCTTCGATGCCGCCGGCCGCGCCCAGCATGTGGCCGGTCATGGATTTGGTTGAACTGATGATGACCCGATGGGCATGGTCGGCAAATACCCGCTTGATGGCCCGGGTTTCAGCGATGTCACCGGCAATGGTGGACGTGCCGTGCGCGTTGATGTAGTCAATCTGTTGCGGCTCAAGACCGGCATCCCTCAAAGCCTTGTGCATGCAGGCCGCTGCACCTTCGCCATTTTCCGGGGGTTGCGTCATGTGCCAGGCATCGCCGCTCAGGCCGTAACCGATCAGCTCGGCATAAATTTTCGCCCCCCGCGTCCGGGCGTGTTCCAGTTCCTCCAGTACCACTACGCCCGCGCCGTCACTCAGGACGAAGCCGGTTCTGTCCTTGTCCCAGGGCCGACTGGCCCGGGTGGGATTGTCGTTGTCTTTCGACAGGGCGCGTGCCGAGGCAAAGCCGCCCAGTGAGGTGGGAGAGGTGGCCATTTCCGAACCGCCTGCCACCATGACATCGGCGTCGCCGTAGCGGATCAGCCGAAAGGCATCGCCGATGTTGTGGGTGCCGGTGGCACAGGCGGTCACGATGGCAAAGTTGGGACCTTTCAAACCGTATTTGATCGAAAGGTTGCCGGAAATCATGTTGATGATGTTGCTCGGCACAAAGAAGGGAGAAATTTTGCGCGGCCCTCCCTTGAGAAAGGCATCACGGCCTTGTTCGATTCCGGTAATTCCGCCGATACCGGCACCGATGGCAACCCCGATATTGGGGGCATTGTCTTCAGTAACCACCAGCCCGGAATCTTCAATGGCCTGGCAGCCCGCAGCCAGTCCGTAGTGAATGAAGATGTCCATCTTGCGGGCTTCCTTTTCAGGAATATACCGGGTAATGTCGAAGTTTCTGACACTGCCACCGATACGGCTTGAAAACTCCGATACATCGAAGTGTTCAATCAAGCCAATACCGCTACGACCGGCCAGAACGGCCTGCCAGGATTCATCGGCGGTCAGCCCCACCGGAGAGACGGCTCCCATACCGGTAATCACGACTCGTCTAGGATTCAATGGTTGTCCCTGCAATGGAATGAGTATCCGGAAACCGGCACCGCCGCAACAGGCCTGCACAATTTCAGGACAGGGTTTGACGAATGGGTAGACGCACAAAAACTCACCCTGCTGCCTCAAAGGTCAACAGGGTGAGTTTTGCGGGATACGATCAGAGGTGCTTTTCGATATAGTCGACAGCCTGCTGTACCGTAGTAATTTTTTCCGCGTCTTCGTCCGGTATTTCGCACTCGAATTCTTCTTCGAGTGCCATGACCAGTTCTACCGTATCCAGGGAATCGGCACCCAGATCATCGACAAAAGATGCCTCGTTGGATACTTCTTCCTTGACTCCCAGTTGTTCGGCCACGATTTTCTTGACCCGCTCTGCTACATCACTCATTTTTATGTCCTCAGGTATTTCTCTGGTTGTGGTAAGTTGGGTGATTTCAGGTTGTTACCCGGTTAGTAAAAAAATTTATTTGCCAAAAAGTTACGCCATATACATACCACCGTTGACATGCAGGGTTTCACCGGTGATATAAGAAGCCGCATCGGAACACAAAAATGCAACGGCTCCCGCGACTTCGTCCACACTCCCCAGACGTCCCAGGGGAATATTGCCCAACAGATGTCCCTTCTGATCCTCCGACAAGGCCCGGGTCATGTCCGTATCAATAAACCCGGGAGCGACCGCATTGACGGTAATGTTGCGTGATCCAACTTCCCGGGCCAGCGATTTGGTAAAGCCGATGATACCGGCCTTGGCGGCTGCGTAGTTGGTTTGGCCGGGATTGCCGGTTGCTCCGACCACGGAGGTAATGGTGACGATCCGTCCGCCTTTCGCCTTCATCATGCCACGCAGGCAGGCCTTGCTGAGGCGAAATACTGAATTAAGGTTGGTCTGGATGATGGCGTTCCATTCGTCATCCTTCATCCGTAACAGCAGGTTGTCCCGGGTAATGCCGGCATTGTTGACCAGTACCACGGGAACGCCGTGCTGGCTGTTCACTGCCTCAATGAAGGCTTCAATGGCGGCGGGATCGCTGACATCCAGTATCCACCCCTTGCCGTGAAGGCCCTCTTCTGCCAGATAACGGGTAATTGATTCGGCTCCGGTTTCGGTGGTGGCTGTTCCGTGCAGGTCGAAGCCGTCCCGGGCAAGACGCAGGGCGATGGCCCGGCCGATGCCGCGAGTGGCTCCGGTTACGATGGCAATGGGCAGTGTCATGAGGCAAGCTCCAGGGCTTTGTTCAGGGAATCAGGATCGGAGAGGGTTTCAGTCCGGGCCTCCGGTACGATACGCTTGTTGAGACCGGCCAGCACCTTGCCAGGCCCGCACTCGACATAGCGGGTCACGCCCTGTGACTCAATGTGGCGAATCACCTCCACCCAGCGCACGGAACCATACAACTGCTGCTCCAGTGCCAAACGGATACCGGCGGCATCGGCATGAACCGCTGCATCCACATTATGTACGACCGGTGCGTAACCGGGTTGCAAACCGCAGGCAGCGAGGTAATCCCGCAGTTTTTCGGCAGCAGGCTGCATGAGGGGGCTGTGCGAGGGAACGCTGACCGGCAACATGACGGCTCGTCTGGCTCCCCGGCTTTTGGCCAGTTCAATGGCGCGAACCACAGCGGCCTGATGCCCCGCCACCACTACTTGCCCGGGGGCGTTGAAATTGGCGGCGACGACGGTTTCCCCGGCAGCCGAGGCCTCCTCACACACAGCCATGACTTCTGCGTCAGACAGATTCAGCAGGGCTGCCATGGCCCCCTGTCCGGGTTCCACGGCCTCCTGCATGAGGCTGCCGCGCCGGGCCACCAGGGCAACGGCGTCCTCGAAACGAAGAGCCTCACTGCACACAAGGGCGGTATATTCCCCCAGGCTGTGACCCGCCAGCCAGCCCGGACGTACTCCGGTTTGCTGGCACCAGACCCGCCAGGCTGCAACACCGGCTGCCAGCATGGCGGGCTGGGTCTGCGAGGTAAGATTCAGTTGTTCTTCCGGGCCTGACCGGGCCAGTGCCCACAGGTCATAACCCAGTACCTCGGAGGCGGTGGCAAAGGTGGATGCGATGATCGGGAATGCCTCTGCCAGGGCAGCGAGCATCCCCACCGACTGGGAGCCTTGTCCGGGGAACAGGAAGGCCAGGGTATGATCTGTGACGGGTGACATGGTGACTGTTTTTGTGCTTTTCAGAATCGAACCAGGGCAGAACCCCAGGAGAATCCGCCACCGAAGGCTTCCATGAGGAGGATCTGACCGCGCTGTATGCGCCCGTCCCTGACTGCTTCATCCAGAGCCAGCGGGATGGACGCCGCTGAGGTATTTCCCTGGCGATCAATGGTGACAACGACCCGCTCCAGCGGCATTTTGAGTTTTTTGGCCGTGGCCGCGATGATCCGGATATTGGCCTGGTGGGGAACCAGCCAGTCTATGGCCGAAAGGGGTAAAGCATTGGCCTCAAGTGCCTCGCTGACAATGCCGCCCAGGGTATTGACGGCTATCTTGAAGACTTCATTGCCTTCCATCTTCAGGTAGCGTGACTCCTCTGTTTCAACTGCAGTGGCGTGATGATTGGGAAGGTAGAGCAAATCCTGATACTGACCGTCCGCGTGGATATGGGTGCTGAAGATTCCGGGATTTTCGTCAGCCGTGAGTACCACGGCTCCCGCCCCGTCACCAAACAGGATGCAGGTTGAACGATCCGACCAGTCCACGATTCTGGAATAAACCTCACTGCCCACCACCAGTGCCGTTTTTACCATTCCTGACCGGATGTACTGATCCGCCACACTGAGACCGTAGATGAAGCCGGAACAGGCGGCCTGCAAATCAAACGCGGGACACTGGCGGGCACCCAGGCGGGTTTGCAGCAGGCAGGCGGTGCTGGGAAAAACTTTGTCCGGCGTGGTGGTTGCCACGATGATGAGTTCCAGTGCTTCAGCCGCCAGACCGGCGGCTGCCAGAGCCTTGCGGGCTGCCTGCTCGGCCATGCTGGAGGCAGTTTCCCCGGCGGAGGCGATGTGACGCTGTTTGATTCCGGTACGTTCGACGATCCAGTGATCGGAGGTATCCAGTGTTTCAGAAATCTGGTGATTGGTCAGTATGGTTTCCGGCAGATACCCGCCGGTACCGGCTATTCTGGAGTAGAAGGTCACGCGAATTTCCCTTCTGACAGCCGCTCCGTCAGGCGTTCGCCGATGCGGCCGGGAACGGCTTTTTCGACTTCCTTCACCGCGATGTTGATGGCATTGGCAAATGCCAGGCGGTCGGCGTTGCCATGGCTTTTGATGACGATGCCGGTCAGCCCGACCAGGCTGGCTCCGTTGTACCGTCTCGGATCATATTGTTGCTTGAATGCCTTGAGTACCGGCAGGGCAGCCAGACCCGCCAGGCGGGTCCAGATGTTCTTTTCAAAGCCGGCCTTGAGCGAAAGGCCAATCATCTTGGCCAGACCCTCCAGGGTTTTCAGGGCAACGTTGCCGACAAATCCATCGGTTACGACAATATCCACGTTGTCGGAGAAAATATCGTTGCCTTCGACAAACCCGATAAAGTTGACGTGGGAGTCCGCCAGCAACCGGGCTGCCTGCTTTACCTGCTCGTTGCCCTTTATCTCTTCCTCGCCTACGTTGAGCAAGCCGACCCTGGGTGCAGTTTTGTCTTCCACGGCACAAACCAGTTCGTGCCCCATGATGGCAAATTGATACAGGTGTTCTGCCGTACACTCGACATTGGCTCCGAGATCCAGCACGTACGTATGGCCGCCCTTGGACGGAACGGTAGCGATGATGGCGGGCCGGTCAATGCCGGGAATGGTTTTGAGCACGAATTTGGCAGTGGCCATGAGTGCCCCGGTATTGCCGGCACTCACACAGGCCGAGGCCGCGCCGTGCTTGACCAGGTCAATGGCAACCCGCATGGAGGAGTCCTTTTTGCCACGCAGTGCCTTCGAGGGCAGTTCGTGCATTTCGACCACCTGGGAGGCATGATGAAGGCTGATGCGGTCGCCCCACCGTTCCAGAGATGATCCGAGACGGGTACGAATGATCCCCTCATCGCCCACGAGTATCAGTTTCAGTGAGGGATTGCGTTCAATGCAGTCGAGGGCGGCAGGAATTACTACGCCGGGACCGTGATCGCCTCCCATGGCGTCCAGGGCAATCGTCAGGTTTTGATGCATACGGCTTTTGAATGGAACCCGGAGTCAGGGAACGATAAAGGGCGTGAGCGGCGGCGAGGCGGTGCGATACCGTCCGGGCAATCTGCCAGGGCTTCAGGTGTTGTCCTGATTCTTTTTGCTGCTTCTGGGTACCACCACACGACGGCCACGGTAGTAACCGTCCGGGCTGATGTGGTGACGCCGATGCACTTCCTGGCTGGTTTGCTCCACCGACAGGGTGCTGGCGGTGAGGGCATCGTGAGAACGGCGCATGTCGCGTTTTGAACGGGTTTTACGGTTTTGTTGAACAGCCATCGGAATTTTTCTCCTGCAAAAATGATAAAAACTTAAGTGTTGCCGCGCCATTGCGCCAGTGCCGCAAAGGGCGACCTGGAAGGGTCGACCGGACGTTCTGCCAGCGATACACACCCGGAATGCTGCGGCACCGGCGGGATGGACAGCAGCAATTCGTCCTCCACCAGTTCATCCAGGGAGACCCGGTCGTCGCCGCTCAGCAGAAACGGTTCCAGTGAATCCGGCAGGCAATCCGCCTCGTCCAGCGAGGACACGATACCCAGGCGCAGATCACTGGCAACGGGCCAGACCATCGGCTCCAGACAGCATTGGCATTCCAGAATCAGATCGGTCTTGATGTGGCCGGATATGACGGCATGGCGGCCTTCGCGGGCGAAGGACAAATCCAGACTGACCTGACCTGCGGAATTGAGAACGGTATCACCCAGCCGGGTCATTCCGGCCAGGGGAATGCTGCCCTGAATCCGTTTTTTCCTTTCGACGAATTCAAGGGGATCAATCAATTTGGGTAGTGAACCGGTCATAATTGCGTAATGATAAAGGCAAACATCAAAAACTGTCAAAGACACTGTTTGTCCGGGTAGTGCCCGCGTCTGCCTTCAGGGTCTTCAACGGTTTTTGCCCCATCCCTTGAAAGGCAGGTATTTATCCACGTCTGCAGCAGACGGTGCCACGTTTACGTCGAAGCCGCCATTGCAGTTTGCCGAGGTCGGCAAGGGGTTGGCGACCAGATCCCGGTTTACGATCAGGGTGGCAGGATTGCCGATGAGCATGGGATTTCTGAACCGGGTGGTTGTAGCCGGAATCCACAGGTTGGCAGTACCCGGTCGGGGCGGGAAGGTCATGCTGCAGACCTCGGCCACCGCCAGCCTGATCAGCAACCGTCGGGCGCAGGAAGACGGTACGAAGCTTACCGC
>CAIVXW010000273.1 GCA_903910005.1 uncultured Methylococcaceae bacterium | reverse complement strand
GCTGGTCTGGGCCAGGGTGCAGGACGATGAAACCCTGGTATGGGTCGAGGTGCAGGGCGGCAGCCGCCCGAAGGAGATGACCGCCTTTTTACGGCGCATGCGATTACGCCTGCGGCGCGCCTGCGAATATGCCCGGCGGCACCGGGCGCGCCTGGTGTTCCTGGTGCTTGGCAAGCCCTGGGTGGTGCAGACCCTGCGCCAGCAGCCAGTGGAACTGGAACACACCGAAGCGGTCCTGTTGCAAAACTGGCTGGAATACGGAAAACTCCCCACGATTTTGTGGGGAGCGATGCAATCCGGCGGCAGACTTTAGTGGTTTTTTTCTCCAGAATAATGCAGATTTTTCAAAGTTGGCTGCCTGTCTCAGGCTCTAAGGAATAATTAAGATATTTTTGATAAATATTGCCCTATAATGAATTTGGGGGAATGAGTATTTTGATCCCAACCCACCCGGTTTGCCAAACCGCCCGGGGTTGGCGATGAAGCGTTCGTGCGTGCCAGTCTTTTCGCCGCAGCCCAATCCACGCACCGGACATGCAGGAGTAAAAATGAATAAATCAACGATTCGCCATTCCCAGCTTGATGGATTTTCCAGGCACATCCAGCCACGAAAAATAAAAATGTCTGAAATAAGCCTGGGTAAAGCTAAAAAGCTCCCCAAATTGGATGTCATCCACCATACCATCCTGAGCATGAATATTCGCCAGGCGCATAAGGCCAGCCAACTCGCTGAAGAGAAAGATCTGCTGGAAGAATTAAATGGCAACGACAGTCTTGGCGGGTAGTCTTGAATACGAACATGCCCATACTGCCGGGTGGTGCAATCCTTCCGGCTGTAAAAAGCTGCACCCATGACCACCCTTAAGCGCATTGAACGCGACTCTCTCGGTGAAGTGCGTGTCCCGGCCAATGCCCTGTATGGCGCACAGACGCAACGCGCCATCGAGAACTTTCCGATATCCGGGTTAAAGCCGCGCCCGGCATTCATCTGGTCGATGGGGATGATCAAGCGGGCCGCGGCGGAAGTCAACCTGGAACTGGGGCTGCTTGAACCCAGCATGGCGGGAGCCATCATCCAGGCTGCGCAGGAAGTCGTGGACGGACAGTGGAACGCCCAATTTGTGGTGGATCCATTCCAGGCCGGCGCAGGCACCAGCCATCACATGAATGTCAACGAGGTGATCGCCAATCGCGCCACCTTGATTCTGGGTGGAAAGCTGGGGCAATACCTGGTTCATCCCAACGATCACGTTAATTTGGCCCAATCCACCAACGATACCATCCCCACCGCCATCCGCCTGGGCTGTTTATGGCGCATGGATGAACTGCTGTTGGCCCTCGACAAGTTGTCCAGGGCGCTCCATGCCAAATCCGGCGAATTCGCGGACATCCTTAAATCGGGGCGGACCCATTTGCAGGATGCCGTTCCGCTGCGCCTGGGGCAGGAATTTGGCGCGTATGCCAAAGCTGTTGAGCGGGATGCGGAGCGAATCCGGTACGCTGCGGAGGGTTTGAAACGGCTGGGAATCGGCGGAACAGCGGTGGGCACGGGGCTGAATGCACATCCCGAATACCGGCACCGGATGGTAAACAGGCTTTCAGCGCTGACCGGATTCCAGCTGGTTGAATCCGACAATCTGTTTGAATCGATGCAGTCGATGGCGGATCCGGTGGCTTTTTCTGCGTCTCTCCGCACCCTGGCCTTGACCCTGATGCGCATTGCCAACGATTTTCGCCTGCTGAGTTCAGGACCGGCCACCGGGCTGGACGAGATCCGCCTGCCCGCAGTGCAACCCGGCTCCAGCATCATGCCGGGGAAGGTCAACCCGGTCATGGCAGAGATGCTCAACATGGTCATGTTCCAGGTGATTGGCTGCGATACGACTGTGGCGCTGGCGGCGCAAGCCGGGCAGCTCGAACTGAATGTGATGATGCCCATCATCGCACACAACCTTTTTGAGATGATGCACATCACGATTGCCGCAGTGGGCGTCTTCACTGACCGGGCCGTGACCGGACTCTCTGCCAACAGAGCCAGGGCGGAAGCTTGGCTGGCCCATAATCCGATTGTGGTTACCGCGCTGACCCCGCTGATTGGTTACCGCCGGGGCGCTGAACTGGTGCAGGAGGCCGCCACACGCGGCATAACAATCCGGGAACTGGCGGTGGAAAAGGCCAAGGTCGGCATGCTGAAGTTTACGGATGGCAGTTTGATCACTGTTCAGGAAATCGAGACTGCCCTGGATCAGGCCATGCAACCCGGCGAGGGGCTGTAGGTTTATTTGTTGCCGAATTCCAGTTGGACGATCTTCCACTGGCCGTTGATGCGTTCGAAGCTGTAGATGGACACATCCGGAAAGTAGACCCCGTTGCGAATGATGCCGGAGTGAACCGCCTCTGCGCGGTCACCATCCACATGAATGCTTACATCGGAGAGGATGATGGGTGTCCTGTAATTGGTCTGGGTGATCAAACTCATGTAGTGCATCTGGCGGATGGCCGGCCAGCCGCGATGGATGATGT
>CAIVXW010000272.1 GCA_903910005.1 uncultured Methylococcaceae bacterium | reverse complement strand
TCATGAAAAATCACGCATTGCCCGGTCATCCGGGATACTGGCTCCGGTTCAATCTGGCCCTGGGATTGGTACTGGGTCAGGGAGGTGTCATGGCCGCTGGCGATGAACCGCCCGAGATACGCGAGTTACCGACGGTGGGTGTCATTGGCACGCGGGACAAGCTGGAAACCCTCTCGGGTTCAGGCACCCTGGTAGATCAGGCGACCCTGTACCAGAGCCATGTCTTCACCACCAACGAGGCCTTGCGTAAAATTCCCGGCATCCATGTACGCGATGAGGAGGGCTTCGGCATGCGCCCCAACATCGGCATACGTGGCCTGAATCCCACCCGTTCGACCCGCACCCTGCTGCTGGAGGACGGACTGCCCCTGTCCTACGCACCTTACGGTGACAATGCCAGTTACTATCATCCCCCGGTTGATCGCTTTGAAACCATCGAAGTACTGAAGGGCGCGGGCCAGCTTTCCTTTGGCCCTCAAACGACAGCGGCTACCATCAACTATGTCACGCCCACACCGCCACTGACACCGGGCGGGTTTGTCGGCTTCACCGGCGGTAACCGTGATTACCTGAATGGGCATATCAACTACGGTGGCAGCACCGGTGCGTTCGGCGGATTATTCGATTACATCCACAAGGAAGGGCAGGGGGCTCGGGACAACCTTGCCTCTGAAGTCGATGATGTCAATCTCAAGGGTACTTACCGGATCAACGATCAAAACGCATTGATCCTGCGGGGAAATTTCTTCCAGGAAGATTCGCAACTGACGTATTCCGGCCTGACCGATGCTGAACTGCGTAATTTTGGTTACCGCTATAATCCATTCAAGAATGACTATTTTCAGACTAATCGCTGGGGTACCTCGGCAACCCATGAATATAAATTCAATCAGGACATCAAGCTGACGACCAGTTTTTACTGGACCCAGTTCAACCGTGACTGGTGGCGGCAGGCCAGTTCCACCACCGATAGCCAGTGCGGTTCGACGTTTTTGCAGCAACGCAATGCCGGTCTCGCGGTGAATCCGGATGCCTGCAACTCCATCCAGGGACGCTTGCGTGACTACAACACCTGGGGTGTCGAACCACGGCTACATGCCAATTATGACGTGCTGGGCTTACCCGCTGAACTGGACATGGGGTTTCGGGCTCATTTTGAAGAACAGTATCGGCGTCAGGAGAACGGCCTGACCGCCACTGCCCGCACGGGTACCGTGGCCGAAGTCAATGAACGCTACACTGACGCCTACTCCGGCTTTATCCAGAATCGCTTTTTTGTGGATAAATGGTCGTTTGCCCCGGCCGTCCGCATCGAGAGCGTCAACTTTGAACGCATCAACCGGCTTGATTCTGCCCGCATCAGTCAGGGCAATACCAGTCTGACCGAGGCACTGCCCGGATTCGGCATCAACTATACCCCGGTCGATACGGTGACGGCCTTCTTCGGGGTGCATCGCGGATTTTCTCCGCCCCGGGTCGAGGATGCCGTCAGCAACCTGGGGCTGGCGACTGATGTCGGGCCGGAACACAGTTGGAATTATGAACTGGGGGCACGTACCCGTCCCTGGAAAGGGGTCAACCTTGAGGGAACGCTTTTTCATACCTATTTCGAGAAACAGGCGGCGGTGGGCAGTATCGCCGGTGGCTCCACCCCGTTGGCGACTGGCGAGGCCCAATACGAGGGGCTGGAATTTTTTGGCAGAACCGATCTGGGCGAAATTTTCGCAACCCCCCACAACGTTTACCTGCAATCGTCCTACACCTGGGTCGCCAATGCCGAAGCCCTCTCGCCGTTTCAGTGTGTTACGGTCGACGGCAAGATACCGTCGTCCTGTCTGAACGGGATGGTGGCTGGTTCAGCGGCGGGCAATCGCATGCCCTACGCGCCCGAACACCTGTTGACGGCCACGGTGGGATACCAGCATCCGCTGGGTCTGGACATCCACCTGGAAACCGTCTTTGTGGGTGAGCAGTTCAGTGATTTCCATAATGCCGAAACGCAGGCCAACCCGGATGGAACTGCCAATCTGAGCGGGCAAATGGGCAAAATCAGCGACTATGCCATCGTTAACCTGGCCACTACCTACCGGGTGAAACCGATTGATACCGACGTATTTGTTTCGGTGAAAAACCTGTTTGACGAAGACTATATCGTGGATCGTACCCGGGGTATCCAGACCGGGTCGCCCCGACTGGTGCAGGCCGGATTCAGAACCCGTTTTTGATGCACTGCTCTTTCCGGCACAGGGAAGTGCCGCTTTTTCAGGGGTTCAGTTGTGCCTTCATGGCGGCTACATCCAGCAGAATGATATGGCTGCGTCCCAAACGTATCCAGCCCTGTTCCCGGTAGCGTTTCAGATGGCGGGATACGACCTCGCGTACCGTTCCCGTCTCCAGTGCCAGTTGCTGGTGAGTCCGGTGTACCACGCCGCAGTCCGATGCTTCCAGCAAAACCCGGATAAGCCTGGAATCAATATCGCCCGATACCAGTTCTTCCATCCGGGCCATCACTCGACCCAGCCGCTCGGCAAAGTCACAAAAAACAAACTGACGAAAAAAATCCGATTGCTGCAGAGCCTGCTGGAAATCGGCCTGGTTGATGGCAAAGGCAGCGGTAGGCTGTTCGGTGATGCCTTCGGCGGGATAGCGGTTCTGTCCCATCAGGCAGGATGTGGTCAGGATACAGGCGTGACCCGGATGAACCTTGTACAACAATACTTCGCGGCCACTGGCCGTCAGCAATTGCACCTTGACGCAGCCCTCGGTCAGCAATAAATACTGACCGCAGGGGCTTCCGGGGCGAAACAGCAGATGATTGGCAGGTAGTCGCACCAGACGTGCCGACTGCCTGAGGTTTTGTAATACGGGATTGGCACTGGCCGCCAGGCGGGGATAATGCTGCACCCAGAATTGATGATGGTCGGACACTGAAATCTCCGCAAAAGGTGAGGGTGGCATGAATCGGCAGGGGGTAACCGTACACTCCCCAGCCGCCAGCCGACACGGATTCTCCGGAAATTTCACCCGACCAGCGGGTTATTGTGCCTCCTTCCGATCGTTTCTGCCGGTATCGGGCATGGTAACCGACCGGTCGGTATCCGGTTGTGTTGAAGGAATAACCCTGTCAAGCAGGCGCAGGATGATGAAGCCGATGGTAAAGGCCAGAAAGGCGGCGGCAACCAGCGGGCCTGCAAAGGGTACATCGTGGGCACCCAGCGGAATGGACAGAAAAGTCATGGGATGAGTCTCCTTCAGGTTTGGTGGAAACGGCCCGGCAGAATTGCCGGAACGCGGAGACATCATCCGCCATTTTTCAGCCTGGTTCAGTGACCGGGTCACACACCGGTTGTTTTTCTGCAATCTCAATCAGACGTTCGCTGCCCTCGATATGCAGCCGGATGCAGAGATCTGCTGCGGGCAGGATGCCGTGCCCCCGCTCCGGCCATTCAAAAAAGCAGATTGAATGGGCAGTAAGGTAATCACGCAGGCCCATGCTGTCGAGTTCTTCCGGGTGGGACAGGCGGTAAAGGTCAAAGTGATAAACCGTGCCGCTTGCCAGCGGGTATTCCTCCACCAGGGTGAAGGTCGGGCTTTTGACGGCTCCGGCGTGTCCCATGGCCCGCAGGTAACCGCGTACGAAGGTGGTTTTGCCAGCTCCCAGATCACCCTGCAGGAACACCACGCTGCCGGGGGCAATCGTTCCGGCCAGGCTGGCGGCACAGGCCAGCGTATCTGCCTCGGATCTCAGTCGTTTGCACATGCGTTCACCCAGTGTCGGAGTGGGTTCATCAAATCGCGGGCCATGAGTCCGCGTTCTCCGGCTTCCGCTGCCGTATCACCGGCAGCCGCATGAAGGCGAACTCCCCATTCAGCCGCGTCATCCAGATTCAAGTCCTGGGCGATCAACCCGGCAATGACGCCACTCAATACGTCGCCCATGCCACCACTGGCCATACCCGGATTGCCGCCGGTACACACTGATGGAATACCGTCCCGCCCCAGAATCAGTGTGCCGGAACCCTTCAGTACCACGGTGCCGCCGCAGGTGTCCTGCAGTTCGCGAATGGCGGCATAACGGTTGCGCTGTATGTCGGTGCTGGTCATGCCCAGCAGGCGGGCGGCTTCACCCGGATGCGGGGTCAGTACCCAGTTGCTGCGATGCACGGAATGACCGCTGAGAAAATTGAGCCCGTCTGCATCCAGCACGATGGGGAGGTCGCTTTTCAACACCTGTTCCCACAGGGAGTAGGCCCAGTCCGACAAACGCAATCCGGGCCCCAGCACCACGACGGTGGCATTCTGGAGCAGTGGAGCCAATGCCTCGGTATTGCGTACCCCGTGACACATGAGTTCGGGACAGCCCAGATTCAGCAGCGGGGCATTGGCCGGATGGGTGGCTACGCTGACCAGGCCGGCACCCACCCGGGCGGCGGCTTCTGCGGCCAGGCGGGCGGCTCCTCCGTAACCTTCGGCACCGCCCACCACCAGAACGTGACCAAAATCACCCTTGTGAGCGTAGCGGGGACGCCGTGGCAAGCCCCGGGTCAGTCGGGGCAGCAAGCAGGCGGTGCGGGTCACCGACTGCTGAACCGGGGGGGGGACATCCAGATCGCTCAGGATGACCCGGCCACATTGTTCCAGCCCGGATCCGGTGAACAACCCCTGTTTCAAGCCCAGGAATGTAACGGTCAGATCGGCCTTGACGGCAGCTCCCATGATCGCTCCGGTATCGGCATTGAGACCGGACGGTACATCAACGGCGACAATACGGCCCCTGAAGCGGTGAGTGGCCCGAATCAGGTTGGCATGAAAGCCCTCCACCGCTCGATTGAGGCCGGTACCCAGCAAGGCATCCACCAGAATTTCGGCCTGATCGAAATGTTCCGGGATAAAATCCGCCAATGGACCCTCTACGTTGCGGTATTCCAGCAGTGCGGTTCTGGCGTCCCCCTCCAGACACTCGGGAGCAACCACCGGATAAACCCGCACGTCCCACCCGGCCTGATGGGCCAGTCGGGCCACCACAAAACCGTCACCGCCGTTATTGCCGGCTCCGGTGATGACGGAAAGGGTGCGGGCTCCCGGCCAGGCCGCGCACAGGCTGTCGAAACAGGCCTGACCTGCCCGTCGCATCAGTTCAATGCCGGAGATGCCGAGGATGTCGATGGCATGGCGATCCATTGCACGGACGGACGCTGTCGTGTAAAGGGAAGCCGGAAGGGAAGAATCAATCGTCTGGTTCATGGCAAATGGACGCTGGTTTCGATAGGATTTGCAGTTTAATTCACCCGGATGCAGTTTACCAAGAGCCGCTTATCATGGCTAAAATTTACCTGGGCATCGGTAGCAATCGCGACCCGGATGTTCACATACCCCTGGCACTCCGCCGCCTTACGGCACTGTTCGGCGAGTTGATTTGTTCCGGCGTATACGAAAGCGACCCCGTGGGTTGCAGCGGGCCGGTATTCCATAATCTGGTGGTTGGTTTTGAGTCCGAATTACCCCTCGAAAGCCTGCTGGCCTGCTGTCGTGAGGTGGAAGACCAGGCAGGACGGGTGCGCGACGGCAACCGGGACAGTCCGCACACGCTGGATATTGATCTGCTACTGCAGGGAAACACCGTTTTGCAGGCCGGGCGGGTGCGGATTCCACGCGAGGATATCACCCGCCATGCCTTTGTGCTGGAACCCCTGGCCGAGATTGCCCCGGATGAAGTGCATCCATTGCGGGGTGAGACCTATGCCAGCCTGTGGCAGCAATTCGATTCCAGCCTGACCCGGCAAAACCGCATCGGGAATGCGCCGGTCTGAGGTGCCCGTTTTAATCACATCCCTTGTCAATCCAACCAGCGAGAACACGAATGACCTCTGAAAAACACAGCCGCCTGCTTATTTTGGGCTCAGGCCCTGCCGGTTACACGGCTGCCGTGTATGCGGCCCGGGCCAATCTGAAACCGGTGATGGTGACCGGCATCCAGATGGGAGGGCAGCTCACCACCACCACGGAGGTAGACAACTGGCCGGGTGACGCCGAGGGCGTACAAGGCCCGGAACTGATGGAACGCATGCGCCGTCATGCCGAGCGGTTTGAGACCGAGATCATCTTTGATCACATCCACACGGCTGATCTTTCCACCCGACCCTTCCGTCTAAGCGGGGATGCCGGGGTTTATACCGCCGATGCCGTCATCATCGCGACCGGGGCATCGGCCCGTTACCTGGGACTGCCCTCGGAAGAAGCCTTCAAGGGACGGGGTGTTTCCGCCTGCGCCACCTGTGACGGTTTCTTTTATCGCAACAAGCGGGTC
>CAIVXW010000271.1 GCA_903910005.1 uncultured Methylococcaceae bacterium | reverse complement strand
CAGGGATGACGTGATATGCCTCAATGCCTACCCCTTGCTGACGGTGCTGGATACCGGCGCAATCAACCGGTTTGTGGGAGACCTGCTCGATCTCATCGGCACAGGGCACACCCTGGAATTCGTTGAGCCTCACTGGCTGGTTCTGGAAGACATGGTGCCTGCACTGAATGCAGGCCATCACCTTGACAACGACCTGCTCAATGGCCTGATCCTGTTTGGCTGGTGCATCCAGCAGTATGTTGCCCGAAAATTGCTGGTATGGAAAAAATACCGGGCCGGTTCCAGGACAGCCTGTTTTGAGCGGCAGGGATTGTATGTCAGACCGGGCATCGTCGAATTGCGTGCCTTGTACTCTTTTTTGATGCACCCGGACGAAACCATTGCACAACTGGATGCCGTCATGGCAGTGCAGGCAGACGAGGCGGCCTTGTACGCGCCGCCCGGGGTACCGATGTGGAGTACCGATGACATTGGCTTTAATCTGAGACGACTGATGACCCACGCCGGTTTTTATACCGATACAGCGCAGGCTCGGGACAGTTTTTCCACCTGGTGTCGTGGCTATTTTGACGCGCTCACTGCCGGAACCATCCTGCATCACAACAAGGCATTCTGGTATTCCCTCGGGGTTCTTGCAGTCATCCATCAGCGCACCGGCACCCTTCCTGCCCACGCTTCGCCACCTCCAACCCAACGGTTTTACCAGTCACTGGCCGGACGACGGGTATTGTTTGTGACGCCGTTTGCCGATTCGGTCAATCAACTGGTTGTCAGCGGCGCGTTATGGCATTTGTATCACGATATTGAGCTACCGGTATTCGAACTGGAAGCCATCCCGGCCTTTATCTCCACATACCCCAATCGACCGCATACCGATTACCGGGAAACCCTTGACCGGCTGATCCATGCGATTGACACCCGGATATCGGGTTCGGGTATCGATTTTTTCCTGGCATCCTGCGGTTGTTATGGGTTGCCACTGTGTCATCACGTTTACCGGCAATGGGGAATTACCTGCGTGTATATGGGAAACAGTACCAATACCTTGTTCGGCATCCTTCAGAACACCTCCCTGGATTTCATGCGAAGTCACCGAATCGAAGCCAACTGGCTGCGGGGCAATTTGGGCCAGTACAAAAATCTGGACCGGATCGATCAGGGGAGGTATCTGTGATGGGGCCGTTCATCCGGATACTCTTGGTCCTCACCACTCTGGTGTGCCTGCTGTACGGCTCCCCGACCCGGGCCGTCCGCAATGGCTTTGATGCGGTGGTCAATCATCCGGCCATTCCGCTGCTGGATGAAACCGGTCGGCACGTGCTTGATTCGGGCAAGCCGTATAGCTCCAGAATGAGTTGCGGCAACGGCGAGGGCAGTGGCTGCCACGATTACGGCAAGATCTCCTCGGCGTATCATTTCGAGCAGGGACGGGATCAGGCCCGGGACGGGTTTGGCCAAATGCGGGGGTTGCCACACCTGGTGTCGCCCGGTTATTTCGGAGGGTACAACTGCATGGGCGGCAACAATCCCGGCTGGCTGGCATTGCGCCAGAACCCTGACGCAACCGGCTTTGGCGATTTCGGTGCAGCCGGTCTGCTCAGGGAATGCGCCGAATGCCATGCCGGGGCCGGCTGGTCAGAATATGACCGGCAGGGACGGCGTTATGACGCGGTCGCTGACGACGGTTCTGCCCCGTTCGACGGTGATTATTTTGATCGACAGGGCCTGGACATTATTCCCTGGGACTGGCATCAAAGCGGAGTGATGGAAAATGACTGCATGATCTGCCATGCCGATTTGTCATCACTGACCCGCTTCACGACCCGGGGTCCGCAACGGGCCGGGGCACTTAAGGCCTGGCTTGATCTCAGGAACCGCGAACTGGCCGGACAAGGGTTGTTCCGGGCAGTGGATTCCGCCTTTTGGGCTTTTCTGAACCTGCGCCCCAAACAACCGGGGGGGATGTCCCTGCTTCGGTTTGAGCGGGAACATCAGGCCGAAACCGCACCGTTACGGCTGAATGACGGCCAGGTCGTACTGCGCTGGAATCCCAAAGCCTTCAATGCTCTGGGCAAGATCAGCGTGCCCATGCGCCGGTTTCCGGCCAGTGACAACTGCATCGTCTGCCACAAGACCGGTGAGGATCGGCGCGGGTTTTATGGTTTTGGCGGCGAGTCGAGTCCCCGTATCCGGGATGTGCATCTGGGCAAACGCTTTATGGCGGATAACGGCGAAACCCGTTTCATCAATAATTGCAACGCCTGCCATGCCAAACGCTACCTTGAGCCAAAATTTGCCAATGTCGCCCTGGATGCCGATCACCACTTCCCCAAGGGTAACGGGGACAGCGATGTACGCAACGATCTGGACGGCATGCCGGGAGCCACGGCGTGTGAACAGTGCCACAATACCGCCCGTTATCCGGCTTTGCCGTCCGGACAAAAGGACATTTTGTCGGCTCATTTACAGCTTTGGCGTACCCACGGTGACCTGGACGGTTATTCGCCTGCCATCCTGACCAAAATCACCCAAAGCCATCTCGATACGGTGGCCTGCCAGACCTGCCACATCAACCGGCTGGTCGATAGCGACGGCAAGCCCCTGACGCTCAACTTCCGTTTTCGCCGGGGCGACGATCAGATGGCCAAAATTTTCCCCTACAACCCGGCCTTTCGCTATTTCATTCAGGACAGGGTAAGTGGCCGGGTACTGTATCGCCACGAGCGGGATTCCGCTTTCGAGCAGAAAACCACGGCCACCGGTGAGCGTTATCTGGCCATTGTCGACCCGCTCACCCGAACCGAGACCGGACGGGCCGTGCGGACAGCCGCTGGCGAAGCGGAACCCGACACCTATGCCGGATTCAAGGCCCTCAAGCAGGCTTATGACCGTCTGCTGGTGGACAAGGGCTATCCGGGGGCCGATACCCGCTTTGTGTATGTGGAAGCCAATCGCTATGTCATTTCCCACAATACTGCTCCCTCACCTCGATCAGTCGCCTGTGGCGAATGCCACAGCCGCTCGGCCAATGGCAGTTTCAGTGCCCGGCTGGCTCCGACCGGATTGCTGGGAGCGCAGCGGGAAATCAGCCTGACCCGTCTGCCTGACCCGCGCCTGGTGACGGAGGGAATCGTGGCCTTGTCGCTACCCTATCTGCGTGTGGATGAGCAGGGACGTGTATTCAAAACCGTAGGCGATGAACTTTACGCCAGTCGTTTCGAGTCCTCCCTGTCGGTTCTCAATGCCGAAACCACCCGCAGTATTGAGGGCCTGTTCAAGCAACGCCCCATGTCTGAGGCTACGGTTTTCGCCGACATTGACCCCGGGTTGGCGGCGCGGCTGCAAGCCGGGCTGGCGGCGGATGACTGGTTGCTGTTTAACAGCCGGGTGGCTCATGCGTCACTCCGTGGCGTCGCCCTGCTGGCAGCGGACACTCCCCGCAACCGAACCCTGCTGGGCGATAGCCGTTTGCGGGTCGATTCACGCTCGCCGACTCCGACGGATCGACAGCAGATCGGCATGGCCGTCACCGGGAGCGTCACCGGCGACATCCTGACCCTGCGGCTGACCGATGCCGCAGGTCAACCCCAAAAATCCCTGGACGACGGCCAGGTTTTGATGTTGCTGCCCTACAGCGGAACGGCGACACGGCTGGATCAACTCCGGGTGGCTTGTTCCGCAGAGGGACAAACCTGGACAGCGGCGGCGTCCCCTGACCTGCTTGAGTTGCAGGCGGCGACTGAAACCGGCGAACCGGGGCGGTTACTCATGCGGGTCGATGCCGCCTGTCGGGAGCGGGTTATCGTCGACCGGACACCGGGTTCTGCGTCCGCACAATAACCGGCTGCAAAAAAAAAGGGACTCCCTGACGGGAGCCCCTCTGAAAACTAATGAGGAAGACATTGAACACCTGCAAAAGGGATTTGCAGTATCAGCGATTCGCTTGGCATCTACGAATGGTGAGTATTCTACCGGGCTGACCGAATTACGGAATGGGACAAATTGTCGCACGATTGGCCGCAGCTTCAGCGGCCAATGTCGGCCAGTATCTCCTCAAGCAAACCGGGCGATTCACTGTCGTAACGGCGGGCCGTGGTTTCCCGCCGCAACCAGGTGTACTGACGTTTGGCGAACTGACGGGTCGCAATGATGCCGCGCTCAATCAGGGTGTCCCGATCATACGCACCGGTCAGATACAGCCAGACCTGCCGGTAGCCGACCGCCCGCAACGCCGGAAGGGTCAGGTGCAAATCGCCGCGCCGGTAGAGTTGCTCCACCTCTCCGATCAATCCGGCGGCAATCATGTCCAGGAACCGCTGGCGTATCCGCTCGTGCAGCAAACTGCGCCGGTTTGGTTCAATCACAATGCGTTCGACACCGACAGGCAGTGGAATCGCCCGGGTCTGGGCACAGAGTTCAGTCAGGGGAATCCCGGTCAAACGATACACTTCCAGGGCACGCTGAATACGTTGCGGGTCATTGGGATGGATGCGGGCGGCGGCAAGCGGGTCGATTGCAGCCAGTTCCTGATGCAGGGCAGCCCAGCCGCGTTGCCCGGCCTCGGCATCCAGAGCTGCACGGACAACCGGATCGGCAGCGGGCAGTTCCGCCATGCCGTTAAACAGGGTATTGAAATAAAGCAGCGTACCGCCCACCAGGATGGGACGTTTGCCACGGGCACTGATGTCGCGAATGAGGCGGTCGGCATCACGGATGAAACACCCGGTCGAATAGGATTCAGCCGGATCACGGATATCAATAAGGTGATGCGGAATACCGCGCCGCTCGGCAAGATCAGGTTTGGCGGTGCCGATATCCATCCCCCGGTAAATGAGGGCTGAATCGACGCTGATGATTTCACCGTTCAGCCGCTCGGCCAGAGCGATTGCCAGGCGGCTTTTGCCGACCGCAGTAGGTCCCATAATGGCCAGCAAAGGCGGCGTGGTGGTCTGGATGGAATGAACCGTCATGCCGACATCCTGCCAAGTATTTATGGAAGATACCCGAATCATATTGAATTCTGGCTGTGTTGACGGTCTCCTCTTGAGAAACCTGGGGGTATTCATAATCCGATGTAGGGTGATTTTTCATGAACTTTTCCGGCACACTCCTGCAACACGATCCACCCCGGATCGGTTTGACCGGCGGCATTGGTTGCGGCAAGACCACGGTAGCCCGGTTATTCGCAGAACGGGGCGTGGCCGTATTCGATGCCGATCAGGTGGCACGGGATTTACTGGAACCGGATCAACCGGCCCTGAAGCTACTGGTAGAACGGTACGGGCCGAGCCTGCTGCAACAGGGACAACTGGATCGCCCCGCCCTCAAACGTCTGATTTTTAGCCAGCCGGAAGAGCGAATCTGGCTGGACGGGGTCATGCATCCCCTGGTTTATCAGCGACTGGAAGTCCTGATGCAACACCATTCTGCCACGCCATACCACTTGCTGGTAATCCCGCTCCTGATTGAATCGGGTTACCGCAACTTCGTGGATCGGTTGTGGGTGGTGGATTGCCCCGAGACCGTGCAGCGGCAGCGGGTCGCGTTACGGGATGGACTGGATGATGGTTTGATTGATCAGATCATCGCCAGCCAATGTCCGCGGGCCGAGCGGTTGCTTCAGGCCGATGCGGTCATCGACAACGGCAGTGCCTCCCGGACGGTACTGGAACGGCAAGTGGCGCGGTTGCATGATGAGGTTCTTGCGGTGTTACGCTCATGACGCCGGTATCTGACAGCGTTGCAGCCAGCGGCGTGCTTCGGTTTGCTGGGCACGGGTTCCCTGATGCTGCACGCCCTGCAGCAACTCGCGGGCTGCGTCAAGGTCGCCCATTTCAACATAGGCTCTGGCCAGATCCAACCGGGTTTCGATTTCATCCATGTCCGTGATGTCTGCGTAGTCGGAATCAAATGCGGGGGTGGCAGGAGCGGATTGACCCGCCGTTGCCGCCGGTTGCATGGCCCGCTCTATGGTGGGAATGCGGGAGTAATCACCACTGGCCTGTTCAAGCACCGCCAGCGGATCAAGACCGGGCGAGCTATCGGATTGGCCGGTCAGTTCCCGGAGGATTTCATCGATGGTTTTTTCGGTGGCGTCATCCAGTGGAGCAGTATCCGGGAATGTTTCTGCAGGCAAATTTTCAGCATCCGCACGGGAAAAACGCCCTTCAGGCTGAAAATCAGTTGATTTGAGATCAACCAGACCATAATCGGCTGCATCCCGAAACGGTGACGCTGCCGGAGAAGCCGAGGCATCCCCGGGAGCAGTCGGGGCGACGAAGGCCAGTGTCTCGCCGGGCATTCCCATCCCGGTTGCCGTTTCCCGCCGCTGGCCATTAACGGCAATTTTGAGGGTCAGGCGGGCTTCCGGTTTGCGTCGTCCCAGTACCAAACCCAGTGCCACACTCATCAAGGCGATTCCAAGCCCGAGTAGAGCCTCAAGTACCGTAATGAACCAGGCTCCCAGCCTGAATCCCCGGTCTGCAGGCGGGCTGTCAGTGTCCTCCGGCGTGGTCAGGGACAGCGGCTCCGCCGCAGTGGGTGGCGGTAAATCAGCAGCCGGTGTAAGCGGGGGCGGTTCACCCGCCGGTCGTTCAGGTGTCGTCCCTTGCAGTGACTGCTCCAGAGTGCGGAGGGTTTGTTCAATCCGTTCCAGCCGCTCAGCCACCTCGGGATTCACTGGCGGCGGCAGGGCCGCCGGACTGTCAACGGTTGGCTGTTCGCCGGACGGTATTTTCGTCGGCGTATCCGGTACAAACGGGGATTCAGGGTCTTCCGCTCCTGCCGGGCCGGCCGTCAACAGCAGTGAAACCAGAAACGTCCGCGTGAAAACCATGTTCAGAGATAGTGCTGAATCAGGATTTCGGCAATCTGTACACTGTTGAACGCGGCACCCTTGCGGATATTGTCAGCCACCACCCATAAATTCAGCCCCCGTGGATGGGAAATATCCTCGCGGATGCGGCCTACATACACCGGATCCCGACCGGCGGCTTCAGTGACGGCGGTGGGATAACCGCCCGGTTCGCGTTCATCCAGCACCACTACGCCGGGTGCCTGCTCAAGCAGGGCGCGGGCGGCCGCGGCTGTCAGTTTCTCGCGGGTTTCGATGTGAATGGCTTCGGAATGGCCGTAGAAAACCGGCACCCGGACGGCGGTAGGATTTACCTGAATGCGATCATCTCCCATGATTTTGCGGGTCTCCCACACCATTTTCATTTCCTCCCGGGTATAGCCGTTCTCAAGGAATACATCGATGTGGGGCAGGACGTTAAAGGCAATCTGTCGGGGATAGACCTGACTCCGGATGGGCTTGCCGTTGAGCAGGGCAGCAGTTTGTCCGGCCAGTTCCTCAATCGCCTTCTTGCCGGTGCCGGACACTGCCTGATAGGTGCAGACGTTGATGCGTTCGATACCCGCTGCATCATGAATGGGTTTCAGGGCAACCAGCATCTGGATGGTGGAACAGTTCGGATTGGCGATGATGCCCCGGCTTTTGTATTGGGCGATGGCGGCCGGATTCACTTCGGGAACGACCAGCGGGATGTCGTCTTCGTAGCGAAAGCAGGAGGTATTGTCGACCACGACACAACCGGCAGCGGCGGCCTGGGGGCCATACACTGCCGAGACGGAGGCACCTGCCGAAAACAGGCCGATCCGGGCCTGACTGAAATCAAATTCAGCCACATCGCGAACGATCAGGGAGGTATCACCGAAGCTGACACGCTTCCCCGCTGAATTGGCACTGGCCAATGCGTACACCTCCCCGACCGGAAAGTTTCGCTCCGCCAGAATGGACAACATGGTTTCGCCAACAGCTCCGGTGGCTCCCAGTACGGCTACGTTAAAGGTTTTGCTCATGTGTGGAGGGGAATGATTAAAACAAGAGGTTGGACATCAGGCTGAACGATCCAGCCGGAGGGCTGCCACGATGGCATCGCCCATGGCCGCAGTGCCGGTTTTCCGGGTGCCATCGGAGTAAATGTCAGCGGTTCGATAGCCCTGGTCAAGTGCTGCACTCACGGCTCGCTCAATGCGGTCGGCGGCAGCGGTTTGCCCCAGGCTGTAGCGCAACAGCATCGCCAGGGACAGAATGGTGGCAATCGGGTTGGCAATTCCTTTCCCGGCGATGTCCGGTGCCGAACCGTGGATGGGTTCGTACATGCCCTTGCCATGCTGATCGAGGGATGCTGAAGGCAACATCCCGATTGAACCGGTCAACATGGCGGCACAGTCGGACAGAATGTCGCCGAACATGTTTTCAGTCACCAGTACGTCGAATTGTTTGGGGGCACGCACCAATTGCATGGCGGCATTGTCGACATACATGTGGCTAAGGCTGACATCAGGATAATCGCGGCTCACCTCAATCATGACTTCACGCCACAATTCGGTGCATTCCAGTACATTGGCCTTGTCGACCGAACACAGCCGTTTCTGGCGTTTTTGTGCGGTAGTGAAAGCAACGTGGCCGATCCGGCGAATCTCCGCTTCGGTATACACCAGGGTATTGTAGCCCTCACGCAGACCCTGGTCATTGAGCCGAACCCCACGGGGGGTACCGAAATACATGCCGCCGGTCAGTTCCCTGACGATCAGGATATCAAGGCCGGAAACAACCTCCGGCTTGAGGGTGGACGCTGCCACCAGTTGGGGATACAGGAGGGCCGGACGCAGGTTGGCGAACAACTGTAATTCACTGCGCAACCCGAGCAGTCCGCGTTCGGGGCGTACCGCATAATCCAGTGGTTCCCATTTTGGCCCGCCCACCGCCCCGAGCAATACGGCATCGGCGGCTTTGGCCAGTGCCAGGGTGGCATCAGGCAGGGGCGTTCCGGTTTCATCATACGCGGCTCCGCCAATCAGGCCAGGCTCGGTTTCCACCGCAAGACCATGATCCTGACGCAGACAGTCCAATACTTTGAGGGCTTCGGCAACGATCTCGGGACCGATGCCATCCCCCGGCAAGACAGCTATTTTTTGTTGCATGGGCGTTTTGTCGTCAAAAGAAACTTAGTGCAGGGGCGGTGCAAATACATCGCCCAGGGTTTTGGCATCCAGACAGCGGATCATCCACTCCTTGAGGTGTGCCTCATCGGCAGCAAACAGACGATTTCGCAGGGCTTCGGTCAGTTCTGACCCGAACCGGTGTTCCAGCACGGTCAGTAACAGGGTGGCTTCACCGGTGCGAATGGCCTGTTCCAGTACCTGTTCCAGTACCTGTTCCAGTCCCTGTTCCAGTCCCTGTTCCAGTCCCTGTTCCAGTCCCTGTTTCAGTCCTAACTGTAAACCCTTCTGAATGCCGATACGTTCGATGCTTGTTACATAGTTCATGGCAGGTTCCTCGGTATCTGCGGTAATTTCCTG
>CAIVXW010000270.1 GCA_903910005.1 uncultured Methylococcaceae bacterium | reverse complement strand
GCACTACCCTGGCCTTGGTTTGAGCCAGTCTGGCCGGGTTGAGGGCATTCTGTACACCGGCGTATCACGCCGCGCCCTGGCAACGCTGGACTATTTTGAGCGTGATTTTTACATTCGCAAAACCACCCGGTGCCAAACAGTGCCGCATGGAATTATTTGTTCAGCCGAGGTCTACTGGCTGAAAAAACACCACCGAAACCGGTTGAGTCGGGTGGCCTGGCCACTGCATCCGGTCAAGGCTCGGGGCATTTACAGTCGAATTACACGATGCAGCCTGAATTTTGCCTGAACGTCGACGGTTCCAGGCGCATTTGGTGCGGGGAGGACAAAAGCCACAGAGCTTGCGTCACCCGCCCTTTACGGACGGAGTCCGACGACCTGACAGGTATGAAGCCTGCACCCGTTCCAGTGGCTGTGATGTTGCAGCCGCTATACCTTCCCCGCCCTGAAGGGCGGGTTCCTCGTGGAGTAACTGATGACCATGAACATAGTAACCAGTCAGCATGATGATACCGTCATTCTGAGTGTACAGGAAGAAAGACTCGATGCTCACAACTCACAGGAGTTGCGGGATCATGTCCTCAAATTGCTGGGAGAAGGGCATATCCGGTTCATTGTGGATTTGTCCCGGGTCGGTTTTGTAGACAGCTCAGGGCTGGGGGCTTTGTTGTCAGGCTATAAAAACGTCAATCTGCAATCCGGTCGTTTTTCCCTGGCAGGCTTGCATCCCCGGGTGCAAGCCATGTTTGAACTGACCCGGATTAACCAGGTATTTGACATTTATGCCAATCTGGATGAAGCCCTGGCCAAGGCCTGATTCGCGTTAACGAGGCGACACCATGGGCGACAAAACCGTTATCAATCTTGAGATTGTAGTTCCCAATCAGACCCGTTATCTCGGCCTGATTGGCAACATTGGCGAAGAAGTGGCCCGGTTTCTCGACGGCAACGCCGACAACCGGGGCGATCTGGCCTACCATCTCAATCTGGTTCTGACCGAAGCCATGGTCAATGCCATCCACTATGGAAGCACCGAGAATCGACAGGATACCGTCAGGGTTCATCTCAGAATTGAGGACGATGTACTGTGTCTCAAGGTATACGATCAAGGTCAGGGATTTGACCTGAATAATCTGCCGCCACCCGAACTGGACAGCTTGCGCGAAGATGGACGGGGAATTTTTCTCATCCGCAGTCTGATGGATGATGTCACCTATCAGAAAACGGACGAAGGCAACGTGCTGGCAATGTATAAAAAACTGGATTAAGACAGGTTATTTTCATGAGCATGCGACTGGGTTTTCTGGCCTCCCACGGCGGCACTAACATGCAGGCCATTATTGATGCCTGCCGGGCTGACCGGATCAGGGCTCAACCGGTTATGGTAATCAGCAATAACCGCAATTCAGGCGCGCTGGAACGGGCCATTCGTGAAGATATTCCATTTCGCCATCTCAGTTCAACCACGCATCCCGATCCCGCACTGCTGGATCAAGCCATCGCCCAAACCCTTGAGATGCAGGGGGTTGACCTGGTTTTGCTGTGTGGTTACATGAAACGACTTGGCCCCGTAACCCTGCAACGTTTTGCAGGTTCGATCCTCAACATCCACCCTTCGTTGTTGCCCCGGTTTGGTGGACTCGGTGCCTTTGGCATTCATGTACACGAACAGGTATTGGCGGCCGGTGAAACCCTGACCGGAGCGACGGTGCATCTGGTTGATGACGAGTATGATACCGGCAGGATTCTGGCTCAGATTACCGTTCCGGTTTTGCCGGGAGACACCCCGGAAAGCCTTCAGGCCCGGGTTTTACCCTTCGAGCATCAATTGTATTGCGATACCGTCCACAAAGTGGTTTCCGGTCTGATTCGACTGGATTGACCATAACCCCGACAAACCACGACCACAAACATCCGGATCCGCTGACATGCATCAGCCCCGCCTGACAGCGGTGAGTGCGGTGAGTGGGCAAACGATTAGTAAGCGGGCAGTTGGGTAACCCGAGGTTCCTGGTTAGACCGGGAGCCTCGGGCGCGGGGGGTTATGCCATGCCGCAGAAGATCATCAGGCAACCAGCAGGATGCCGACTGGCGTCACCGGTGCCGTCCCGACAATGGCCACTGCGGTCGCAGCCTCACCACCGACCCCATCGGCGTCAAAGTACAGAATCCCGCTTTGGGTATCCTGCACAAACTGGGCATGTGTGGCTGTCGCAACTGCCGCGTTACCTGCCACGAAATCGCCGGCAAGTAGCGTACTGCCGTTCAATCCGGTCGGGGCCGTGGTTGTCAGCGAGCGATAACCGTTCAAACTGGCCAGATTGGACAGGTCAAAGCGGAGGATGTCGCCGTTCAGTCCGCTGATGGCTGCATTGGCCAGTACCTGAGTGTTGATTCCACCCGTTCCAAAATCGGTGATTTTTTCACTGGCACTCCAGTCCGCGACATTTTCGTACACGAACACATCCTTGCCACTGCCACCTGTCAGCGAATCAGCACCGGTTCCGCCAGTCAACACATCACCGCCCTGATTGCCCTGCAGGTTGTCATTACCTGCACAGCCCGCCATAAAATCGTTACCGCCGTCGCCATACAGGGTGTCGGCAGTGCCCATACCATAAAGGAAATCATGGCCTGCACCGCCATGCCCCACACCGCTGAAAACGGCAATGGTTTGTCCGTCCTCGTTGGTAATCGCGGCAATGACCTCACCGTGAACGTCGGTGCCCTGGTTGGGATTGAGGTTGTCGCCTGAATCCCGCGAATTGGCCACCACGCCCTTGACGGCATTTTTGAAGCCGGTGGTCAGCATGTTGTTAGCACCATACGTCCAGTCACCGGCATCGTTATGGTCGATGAACACACCGTCGACACTGCTACCCTTGTTGCTGGCCAGATAGCGGTCGTAAACCCGTGCAAAGACCCGGTCTTCGACACTGGCCAGGCTGGCATTGAACTGGCTGTTGTCACGGGCGATGGCATCCAGCACGTCCTGGGGAATGCCGTCCGGCTTGAGCTGGGCCCAACCGTACCAGGCGGCAATACGCTCCGGCAGTACGAACGGGACGACTGATCCCAGTGCGTGAGGTGCCTGGGCCAGTGATCCAACCCCGGTCAAACTGGTTTTCGAGGCATCATCACTGATCAACTGCGACAGCGGAGCCTGATTGGCAGTGAATAGGTCAATCGAGGAACTTCCCTGTGCGATATTGACTGCCACTGCCTTGCTGACATCGCTACCCAGATTCCAGGCCGTATCCACGTAGGTACCGGAACTGTTCAGGGTCGTATTGTTGTAAACCTGCCAGATTCCATGGCCGTTTGCATTGGGTTCGTACAATACCAGGGTGCCGTTGCCGGAAATCGCACTGCCGTTGATGTTTTTCCCGGCCTTGTCGACCGTCAGTCCAGTCAACTGATGACCCCCGATGATACTGAGACGGCCATCGGGATTGACGATTTCAAACTGTACGGTGCGAAGATCGGCGGTCGACACCGCGTTGGTTGCATCGTTAATCAGCTCGATACGACTGACACCGGTGGTAACGGTGTTGGGCAGGTCTCCATTGTCAGTATCAATGGTGATCTTGCTGGTTCCGGTATTGACCCCCAGTTCGTTGAGGAAGAAACGATCCACCAGGGAGGGCGGCGTTCCCTCAATCGTGATGTTCACGGTGGCGGTATCGGTCGCCCCGGCTTTGTCCGTTACCTGGTAGGCAAAGGAATCCGTACCATAAAAGCCGGTTTTGGGTGTGTAGGCGTAGGTTCCATCCGCCGACATCACGACCGTTCCGCCCTTAAGGGTGGTCAGGGACATGGATTTATACGCAGTACTGTCCTCGCTGGTTGCCACACCGGTCACGGTCAGGGTATCGGGTTTGTCCGGGTCACTGTCATTGGCCAATACCGTGCGAGGTTGGGTGGTGGGGCTCCAGGTCCAGGTATCATCCATGGCAACCGGTCGGTCGTTGGTACCGGTGAGGGTCAATGTGACGGTTTGTTCATCCGTTCCTCCGTGTCCGTCATCCACCGTCACCGTATAAATCTGGGTCAGGGTTTTTCCGGCGGGCAGATAATCCAGTTCACTGTCGGCTACCTGGAACGACCAGTCGATGCTTCCGCTGCCGTCCTTGGTAGTATTGTCGGTGATGGTGGGGGTGAACGTCCCCAGATAGCCGGGACTGGCGGTAGTAAACTTGACGGTTTGTACATCGCTCAGATCAAGGTCGCTGACTGGCAGAGAGCCTTGCGCTGTGTGGTTGCCGGTATTTTCCTCCGGCGATTGGTCAGCAAACTCAGTAATGCTGGCCTTGATGTTGCTCTCGTCTTTTATATCAATCACTGGAGCGTCATTGGTGCCGGTCAGGGTGACTTCAATGGTTTTGAAATCGGTACCGCCGTGTGCATCGGTGACCGCAACCGTGAATTTTTCAACCCTGGTTTCACCGTCGGCCAGGTATTCAATCGCAGCATCTGAAACCTCATACGTCCAGGTCAGTTGACCGTTCTTACCGCTACCGGTAGTGTCCGTGTCGATGGTGGCCTTCAGCGTGCCCAGTGGGGTATCCAGGGGGGTTACCGTCAGGGTATGAGTGTCGGCCCAATCGACATCTTCAAACAGGAAGGTTCCCGTGCTTTTCAGCAGTTCCCTGGTGGGTAAGGTCGTCAATTCGGTTACCTTTCCGGTCAGGTCATCCTCGGTGATTTTGGGCCCGTCATTGGTACCGGTGAGGGTCAGGGTGACGGTTTGTTCGGCCTTGCCTCCGTGTCCGTCATCGACCGTCACCGTATAAACCTGGGTCAGGGTTTGGCCTTTGGCCAGATAATCCAGTTCACTGTCCGCTACCTTGAACGACCAGTCGATGCGTCCGCTGCCATCCTTGGTAGTATTGTCGGTGATGGTGGGGGTGAACGTCCCCAGATAGCCGGGGCTGGCGGCAGTAAAACTGACGGTTTGCTTATCGCTCAGATCAGCGTCGCTGATTTCCAGAAAGCCTTGCGCCGTGTGGCTGCCGGTGTTTTCCTCCGGCGATTGATCAGCAAACTCAATCATGCTGGCCTTGATGTTGCTCTCGTCGGTTACCGCATGAATCACTGGCGCATCATTGGTGCCGGTCAGGGTAACTTCAATGGTTTTGAAGTCGGTACCACCGTGTGCATCATTCACCGCAACCGTGAATTTTTCAACCCGGGTCTCACCGTCGGCCAGGTATTCCAGCGCAGTATCGGCAACCGCATACGTCCAGGTCAGTTTACCGTTCTTACCGCTACCGGTAGTGTCCTTTTCGATAGTGGCCGTCAGCGTGCCCAGTGGGGTATCCAGTGGGGTATCCAGTGGGGTTACCGTGACGGTATGGGTATCGGCTAAATCGACATCTTCAAACACGAAGGTTCCCGTGCTGTTCAGAAATTCACCGGTGGGTTTTTTAGTTAATTCAGTTACTTTTCCGCTCAGGTCATCCTCGGTGATTTTGGGCCCGTCATTGGTACCGGTGAGGGTCAGGGTGACGGTTTGTTCGGCTTTGCCTCCGTGTCCGTCATCCACCGTCACCGTATAAACCTGGGTCAGGGTTTGGCCTTCGGCCAGATAATCCAGTTCACTGTCCGCTACCTTGAACGACCAGTCGATGCGTCCGCTGCCATCCTCGGTAGTATTGTCAGTGATGGAGGGGGTGAACGTCCCCAGATAGCCGGGGTCGGCAGGAGTTACACTGACGGTTTGCTTATCGCTCAGATCAGCGTCGCTGACTTTCAAAGAGCCTTGCGCTGTGTGGCTGCCGGTGTTTTCCTCCGGCGATTGATCAACAAACTCAATCATGCTGGCCTTGATGTTGCTCTCGTCGGTTACCGCATGAATCACTGGCGCATCATTGGTGCCGGTCAGGGTAACTTCAATGGTTTTGAAGTTGCTACCACCGTGTGCATCATTCACCGCAACCGTGAATTTTTCAACCCGGGTTTC
>CAIVXW010000269.1 GCA_903910005.1 uncultured Methylococcaceae bacterium | reverse complement strand
GAACCAGCCCATGTTCAACACAATCTGCTTGAAGAACGGAACGATGAACTGGGTTTCGGCGGGGACACTGGCGGTCATGAACAAAAACAGGGCAGCACCGGCACCGAACACGGATTGCCATAAATACTTGTGGCGGGCAGCCAGTCCCTTGGTGTTTTTAAGCACCAGTTTTTTATAGTCATCCACAAAACCAACCGCACCAAACGCCAGCGTGACCAGCAGGGTCACCCAGACATAACGGTTGGACAGATCCGCCCAAAGCAGGGTCGCGATGGTGATGGAGACCAAAATCAGGGCTCCTCCCATGGTGGGAGTTCCTGCCTTGGAGAAATGACTTTCCGGGCCGTCGGTGCGAATGTTCTGTCCGATCTTGTAGGAACTGAGTTTGCGGATCATGACAGGGCCAATCAGCAGTGAAATCAGCAGTGCCGTCAGGACACCCAGTATGCCACGAAATGTGATGTAATGGAAAACCCTGAAGGCATCCAGATACTTTTCCAGAAATTCGGCAAGAATCAGCAGCATGGTTCAGCATGCTCCCGTAAGGCATCGATCACCTGTTCCATCTGCTGACTGCGGGAACCCTTGACCAGCAAAAGGGCCGGTGCAACCGGTTCGTTCAATAAATAGTCGATCATTTCAGTCTGATTGGTGCAATAAATGGCGCCTGACCCGAAGGCCGCGACCGTCTGTTCGGTATGGGCACCGGTGGCCAGTAACCGGGTGACACCACAAGCCCTGGCCCTGTGGCCGATTGCCGCATGCAGGGCATCGCTGGCATCACCCAGTTCGCCCAGGGTGCCCAGGGCGACCCAGGCCTCGCCCGGCCAGTCGGCCAGTACCTCAAAGGCCACTTCCACCGAACCCGGATTGGCATTGTAGGTATCGTCAATCAACAGGATATTGCGTTTCCCCCGGACAGGCTGAAAGCGTCCCGAGACCCGCTCGATTTTTTGCAGACCCGGCAACAGGCTGGCGCAGTCCAGTCCCAGCGACCCGGCTGCCGCCAGAGCTGCCAGGGTATTGCGTACACTGTGACGGCCCGAGAGGGGGATTTCCGGGTGCAGGATTTGACCGGCAATACAGGCCTCGAACCGGGTGTGAAAACAGCCGTCATGGTAGCCGGTTGTCAGAGACTCCGGATCGGCCCGTACCAGGGCTTGCGGCGCAAACCCGAAACTTGCCACCTTGCGCGAACCCGCCCGTTCGCACCAGTATTCGTAGTAAGGATCGTCGGCGTTCAAAACGGCTACGCCGTCCGGCGGCAGGGCATCCAGTAATTCGCCCTTGGCCCGCGACACGCCCTCCACCGAGCCGAATCCTTCCAGATGAGCAGGCCCGGCATTAGAGATAATGGCGACATCCGGACGGGCCAGCCGGGCTACGTAATCAATTTCGCCATGATGATTGGCCCCCATCTCAACGACGGCATAACGCTGTTCCGGGCGCAGTTCCAGCAGGGTCAGCGGGACGCCGATGTCGTTGTTGAGGTTACCCCGGGTTTTCCAGACCGGGGCTGCCTCGGCCAGCAGAACCGCTACCAATTCCTTGATGGTGGTCTTGCCGTTGCTGCCGGTGATGCCGACCACCGCCCCCCCCCAAAGTGACCGCCAGGCCAGGGCCAGGTGCCCCAGGGCCAGACGCCCATCCCTGACCCGGATTTGTGGCAAATGCGAATCGACCGGACGTTCAAGGATCAGGGCTGAGGCTCCCGCCTGTTCGGCCTGAGTGACAAAAGCGTGACCATCAAACCGTTCTCCCCGAATCGCCAGATAGATTTCGCCGGGCTTGAGGGTACGGGTATCAATGGAGAGACGGGTGGTTGGCAGGTCGGCTCCCTGCAGGGTTCCCCGGATCACCCGGGCCCAGTCGGACAAATGGTTGAGTTGCATGATTCAGTCAGCCTCTTTTAGCCACTGCAGAACGACATCCCGATCACTGAAGGGCAATTGGATGCCGTTGATTTCCTGGGTAGTTTCATGTCCCTTGCCGGCCACCACCAGCCAGTCGCCTGGAGACATTTGCTCCAGTGCATACCGGATTGCGGTGCGGCGATCCCGGATCGTTTGTGGATGGGGGGTGCCACAACCGGCCAGAATGTCGGCGATGATCCGGTCTCCATCCTCGCTGCGGGGATTGTCGTCGGTCAGGATGACCTGATCTGCCCGGGAAACCGCCACGGCTCCCATCTCGGCCCGTTTACCGGAATCCCGCTCGCCGCCACACCCGAACACCAGCCAGATTCGGCCATCGCACGACCCCCGTATACCCTCCAGCACGTTGTGCAAGGCATCCGGCGTGTGTGCATAATCAACCACAACCGTACGACACCTGCCCTGATAGTGTTCCATGCGACCGGCCACCGGACGAATGGCCGCCATCGCCAAAGCCGCCTGATCCAGCGAAAACCCCAGTCCCAGCAGCACCGCCAGACTGGCCAGCGTGTTCCGGTAATTGAATCCACCCCGTACCGATGCCCGTACCAACGCGGTCGCGCCTTCAAAATGAACACGAAAAGACATCCCTTCGCCATCCTGCGTCCAGTCCGATGCGGTCAATCCGGCGGGGCAAGGGGATTTTTCGGCGGGGTTGGTGCTGTAAGCCAGCAAGCGCACAGCCGGAGGGGTACGCAACGGAATGACTTCCGCAAATGAACTGTCCGCATCAAACACCACAAACTCAAGCCCTGGAGCCTCCAGCAAAACCAGTTTGGCTTCGAGATAGGCGGCCATGGTTCCGTGATAATCCAGGTGATCGCGGGTGAAATTGGTAAACAGTGCCCCCCGGAACCGAACCCCGTCAAGCCGCCCCTGCCGTAAACCGTGCGAGGAGGCTTCCATGGCGACTGCATGGCACCCCTGGCTACGCAGGGTATGCAGCATACGGTGAACGTCAGGGAGTGTGGGTGTGGTATGCCGGGTCGGCATCAAATCGGGGGGGATGCCAAAACCCAGGGTTCCGATCACACCGGCAGGTGCCGAACCCGACAAGGCTTGTGCAATGAAGTGACTACAGGAGGTTTTACCGTTGGTTCCAGTGATACCCAGAACCTTGAGGTCTTGTGAGGGGCTGCCATAAAAACGATCCGCCAGCCGACCCAGATGTTGCCTCAGTCCGGGTACGGCTACCAGCGGAACGCCATTGAGGCCGGGAGGCGGTTCAGCGTCAAACTGATCCGGCTCATGAAGGATTGCCGCACACCCGCGCCGCACGGCTTCAGCGGCGTGGGCAAGTCCGTGCCCCCGTTGGCCTGCCAGGGCCACAAAGGCTTCGCCCGGTTCAAGCTGACGACTGTCCAGACACAAGCCACGCAACAGGGTGTCGGCCTGATTCGTGGCGATCGGCCACCCGTCAAGCAAGGCACCCAGTGTATGGCAGGGAGACTCCGCTGCATTGGCTGTGGTCATGCCGCCTCGTCCCGTTCTGCGGCAAACAGGGGGACGGTTTCCTTTTGATCGGGCGCGATGTTGAGCTGGCGCAGGGCACCTTCCATGACGCTGGAAAATACCGGGGCGGCTACAGCCCCACCGTAGTATTCACCGGCGGACGGTTGATCAATCATCACCACCATCACCAGGCGAGGATTGCTGGCCGGTGCCATACCGGCAAATACTGACAGGTAAAGTGACTGGGTATAGCCGCCGGCGGCACTGCTTTTTTTCACCGTTCCGGTCTTGCCGGCCACCCTGAAACCGGGAATGCTGGCCCTGAGCGCCGTACCTTCGCGGGTCACGACTTGCTCCAGCATGGT
>CAIVXW010000268.1 GCA_903910005.1 uncultured Methylococcaceae bacterium | reverse complement strand
GGCGAATGGCGAATGGCGAATGGCGAATGGCGAATGGTGAATGGTGAGTGGTCAGGGGTGAGTGGTCAGGGGTGAGTGGTCAGGGGTCAGTACTCCGGGGATATCACTTGCCACTGACCTCAGAAGCCGCCAATATCGCCGCGCTCCCGGCATACCATTCGCTATTCACCACTCGCTATTCCAGAAACATCACACGCCTTCGCGGTGCTGGTATTCAGTCAGGCTTTGTAACAGGGACTGACGAAATTCTTCCGGGCTGATAACGCTGACATGGGGAATCCAGTAGCGAACAATGGGCAAAACTTGCGATGCATGACCGACCCTGGCAGAGACGATGAGGCTGCCATCTTCCAGGATTTTGTCGATCTGTTGCTCGGGCAGCAAAGGCCTGCGCTGAAAGTAAGGGACGATGGCGGCGTCGACCTTGAGTACTACCTCGCGCCGGGTTTCGCTGAACCAGATGCCTTCTTCCGTCGTCACCCGTTCCTGGAGGGCGGGGTCGGGCATGAAGGTGTCTGTGGTGAGACTGAAGCCCGCTATTTCAGCCAGACGGAATGCCTTGAGCAGGGAAGATTCGACGGCCACCAGATACCAGACGCCTTTGTAGTTCAGCAGCCGGTAGGGTGCGACACCTTCGCGGAGTTTGCCGGAAAACGTGAAGCGAACCTTTAGATGTTGCAGGATAGCCGTTTCCAGCGGGTGAAACAGGTGCTGGTAGGCTTGGGGGTTTTCGTAACGATGTCCCTTGACCAGATAAGCCTGGCTGATGGAGGCATCCAGTACGCTTTTGAGGAAACCGTTGTCGAGGCTGGGAAACAGCCCCTTGATGCCGGCAATGGCGGCGAACTGCTGAATGTCTGTCGCGCTGAGCTTGCCGAGGTAAAAGCTTTCGAGGCGGTAACCGTCGCCTTCTTTTTTCAGCGGCAAATAGGCAAAGCGTTCGTTGAGGTCGCGGTGGATCGTGCGCGGATGAACCTGAAATTCATCAGCCAGTGCCTTTGGCATGGGCGTTTCGCCCTGGTTCAGGCGGATGAGGATTTGCGCAAGACGGGCAACCAGTGTTTCGTGGCCATGGGTGGTAGTCATCCGGATATCTCTGGGAGGCATGGAATCGTGTGGCTTGATGATTTGAACCGCCGGGATGGCCATGACTATAGCAGATCAGCTTGACAGGTGGTGTCACGGACACACAGGAACCCGGCATCCGAACCCCGCCACGAAAGACAGGCGGTTCGGGTACTCAACCGCTGCACATATCCAAACCGTCGCGTTGTTGCTACGATGGCGGACACACCCGGCCGCTACCGCCTTTTCCGATTCACAGGTAAAAATTCATGCAATTTCCCTACGGACTCTTCGATTTTGCCAAGATCAGGCAAAAAGGCTATTTCTATCAGGATCGCACCCACCTCATTCCGCAACTGGAGGCAGCAGGCGACCAACTGCTGTTCCTGCGTCCGCGTCGCTTTGGCAAAAGCCTGCTGTTGTCGATGCTGGAGCATTATTATGATCTTAAACGAGCCGATGAATTTGACACCCTGTTCGGCGATCTGGCCATCGGCCAGAATCCCACCGCGTTGCATAACCAGTATTTCATCCTGCACTGGGATTTTTCGCTGGTTAAAGCCCAGGGTGAGGTGCAGGATATAGAAAAGGCCTTGCACCGGTATCTGGTTGCTTCCATACACCGCTGCGCCATGTACCATGATTTGACGGTTGAACTCAATCCTGATGATTCGCTGTATTCCTTCAACAACCTGCTGACCGCCATTCAGGCAACCGGTCACAAACTCTATCTCTTCATCGATGAATACGATAATTTTGCCAATGAAATACTCATGGCAAAAAAGGAACACTACGAGAAACTGTTATACGGCGAAGGGTTGTTCAAAACCGTGTTCAAGGCCGTCAAGGC
>CAIVXW010000267.1 GCA_903910005.1 uncultured Methylococcaceae bacterium | reverse complement strand
ATCCTTGGTGGCCTGACGCTGGGAGTCGTTGAAATACGCCGGTACCGTAATCACCGCTTCGTGAATTTCCTCACCCAGATAGGCTTCGGCATCCTTTTTCAGTTTCATCAGTACCCGGGCCGAGATTTCCGGCGGGGCCATTTTCCTGCCGCTGACTTCAATCCAGGCGTCGCCGTTGTCGGCTTCAACGATCTTGTAGGGAACCAGGTGGATGTCCTTCTGCACGACCGTATCCTTGAAACGGCGTCCGATCAGTCGCTTGACGGCATACAGGGTGTTTTTGGGGTTGGTGACCGCCTGGCGTTTGGCGGACTGGCCAACCAGTACTTCGTTGTCCGGGGTGAAGGCAATGATTGAAGGCGTGGTACGTGCCCCTTCCGAGTTTTCAATTACCCGCGGTTTGCCGGCTTCCAGTATGGCGACGCAAGAGTTGGTGGTACCAAGGTCGATACCGATGATTCGTGTCATGATGTATGCTCCTGAAGGTGTTTATTGGGGGGTGGGCCAGAAAGAACCTGACGGTTTAATGGGGGAGGCCGGATTCGATTTCAAGCCTGTTGATCGATGCGGGATGCTGCGGCCTGCTGGGCAATGATAACCATCGCAGGACGCAGCAGACGGTCGTTCAGACTGTAGCCCTTCTGGAAAACCTTGATGACGGTATTGGGTTCGACGTCGTCGGCCGGTTGCGCCGCCATGGCCTGGTGCAGGTCGGGATTGAACTTGTCGCCCAGCGGATCAATGACCTGAATGCCGAATTTTTCAAAGGCCGCCGTCAGTTGCCTGAGCGTCAGTTCCATGCCTTCACGCAATTTTTCCACCTCGGGCTGGCTGGCATTTGAGGCCTGTATCCCCAGCTCCAGGCTGTCAATCACTGCCAGCAATTCCCTGGCAAAGCGTTCGAGGGCATACTTGTGGGCGTTTTGCAGGTCTTTTTCGACGCGTTTTTTGTAGTTATCGAATTCAGCCTGGGCTCTGACCAGCCTGTCCCAGTAATCCTGCTCCCTGAGGCGGGTTTCAGCCAGTTGCCGGGCCATGTCCTCAACCGAGGTTATCTCCATCACCTCCGGTTGTGCCGATCCGGCAGCCGCTGCGTCGGCTGCCAGCTCCCCTGGCGGTACTGCCACGTCCGGCAGGGCTTCATCTGTATTCATGCAATCTACTCCGGTATTGAGATATTGAGAAAGGAAAAGATAAATTCGGCTTCAACATGGGGTCTGGGATTTTTGATTCAAGGCGGCTCCCAGCAATTTGGCGGTGATGTCGACGATCGGTATGACCCGCTCATACGCCATGCGGGTGGGACCAATGACGCCCAGCACGCCGATGATTTCCCCGTTGATTGAATAGGCGGAGGTGACCACGCTGCATTGATCCAGTGCCCGGTAGCCTGCTTCTTCACCGATGAATATCTTGACGCCAGCGGTCTCCAGACAGCGGTCAAGTATCTGTACGATGCCTTCCCGTTGCTGAAAGGCCTCAAACAGACCCCGCACCTGTTCCATGCTGGCCAGCTCGGCACAATCAAGCAGATTCATTTCACCGCTCAATACGAAAGGGCGGCGGCGCTTTGCATCGTCCGGGGCCAGGGCCAGACCGGCAATCTCGGCGGCATGGATCATTTCTCCCTGCAGTTTTTCCCGGGCTTCCTGCAACTCCCTTTGCAGGCCTTCGCGGATGGTGCGAAGATCCTTGCCCACCACGGTGGCATTCAGATAATTGGCGGCAGATTGCAATTCGCTGGCGGAGAACGGGCGAGAGGGGGTGATGATCTTGTTCATCACCTCCCCCTCCTGGGTCACCAGAATGACCAGAATCCGCTGTTCGGAGAGGGGCAAAAATTCAAAATGGCGCACGATCTGACTTTCGCGGCGCGGCACCATGACCAGACCGGCCAGACGGGTTACTTCCGATAACAGACGGGAGGCGGTTTCCAGTAATTCTTCCGGGGTGTCCTGAGTCTCCAGATGGCTCCAGAGTTGTTCCACCTGGCTCTGCTGCAGGGGGCGCACGGTCAGCAGCGTATCCACAAACAGGCGGTAGCCGGTCACCGTCGGCATGCGTCCCGCCGAGGTGTGGGGTGCCGTGATGAGTCCCAGCTCCTCCAGATCGGACATGACGTTGCGAATGGTCGCCGGGCTGAGGTTTAATCCGGCGTCGCGGGCCAGGGCACGCGAACCGACCGGCAACCCTTCACCGATGTAACGTTCGACCAGTATTTTGAGCAGGTGCTGGGCACGCTCGTTCAATTGGGGGGGGATCGCTGGAAGCATGGCACTGGAGAACATTTAGCACTCTGGACACGAGAGTGCCAAAAATTAGCAACCGCTGGATAATGTGTCAAGAAGTTCATACCATACCCGCCGCCGGAAATCCGGCAACCGTTTTGTTCTGACCACTCCGGAGTCACCCGATGAAAACCGACGCATCCATCATCCAGTACCTCAATCAGGTACTGGGGCTTGAACTCATCGCCATCAATCAGTATTTCCTGCATGCCCGCATGTTCAGGAACTGGGGATTTGGCCGCCTGAATGACAGCGAATACCAGGCCTCCATCCGCGCCATGAAACAGGCGGATCGCTTGATCGAACGCATCCTGTTTCTGGAGGGACTGCCCAACCTGCAGGAACTGGGCCGCATCAGAATCGGTGAAAACACCCCGGAAATGCTGGGTTGCGACCTGCAACTGGCCGGGACACTGGTTGCCCTGCTGCGTGAAGCCATGGGTCATTGCGAGCAGCAGTCGGATTATGTTTCGCGTGAATTGCTGACCGGTTTGCTGGAACAGGAGGAAGAACACATCGACTGGCTGGAGACGCAACAGGCGTTGATTGAGGCCACCGGCCTGGAAAACTACCTGCAATCATCCCTTTAGACACAGCACGACATGAGCCATAAACCCTTCGCGACGGTTGCCCTGATAGGCAAGACGGATGCCGAGCGCATCGCCGAAACCCTGGTTTCGCTGTACACCTTTCTGGTGGGCCGCGGGCTGCGGGTAATCGTCGAGGCAGGCAGTGCCGGTTTTCTGGCGGCGTTTTCCCCGATTGCCCGGCCCCTTGCCGAACTGTCTGCCGAGTGCGAACTGGCCATTGTGGTGGGTGGCGACGGAACCCTGCTGACTGCGGCCCGTGCCCTGTACTCTCATCACATTCCCCTGATCGGTATCAATCTGGGACGATTGGGTTTTCTGGTGGACATTTCTCCGGCGGAGGCCAGCCGTTGCCTGGACGACATACTCGACGGTCGTTATGTCACCGGGGAACGCTTCATGCTGAGAGCTCGCCTGTTGCGGGAGGGGGTTCTGATTCAGGAGCAGACCGCCGTCAACGAAGTGGTGATACATAGCTGGAACGCCACCAGCATGATTGAAATCGAAACCCGCATCAACGGTGTATTCCTCAATTCGCAACGCTCCGACGGGCTCATTGTTTCCACCCCGACCGGTTCGACCGCCTACGCGCTATCGGCGGGCGGGCCCATTCTGGCTCCCTCGCTGCAGGCCATCGTGCTGGCACCGATCAATCCGCATACCCTGACCAACCGCCCCATCGTGATCAACGCCGACAGCCTGATTGAAGTGACATTCAGACCCTGCCGCCAATTCCGGGCCCAGATGGTGTGCGACAATCTGTCGATTCCTGATGTGGCGGTCAATGACCGCATTGAAATCCGCCGCGACCCCCTGCCGTTCCGCATCCTGCATCCGTCCAGTTATGATTTTTTTGAAATTCTAAGGGCCAAGCTCAACTGGAGTGCCGGCTACAGGTCCTGAACCATGTTGATTCAGCTCAGTATTCAAAATTTAGCCATCGTCGAACGGCTGGAACTCAGCTTCGGGCCGGGATTTTCAGTGTTGACCGGGGAGACCGGTGCCGGTAAATCCATCCTGTTGAACGCACTGGGGTTCGGCCTGGGCGGCAAGGCCGATACCGGCCAGATCCGCCCGGGTGCAAATCAGGCGGAGGTCAACCTGACGTTCGATGTATCCGACGCCCCGGATGCCCGGGCGTGGCTGGAGGAGCAGGCACTGGCCGAAGACGAAACCTGCCTGATCCGCCGGGTTTTGACGGGCGAGGGTCGTTCCAGAGCCTACGTCAATTCGCGTCCGGTGACACTTAAGGCCCTGCAAACCCTGGGAGCCTGCCTCATCGAGATACACGGGCAGCATGCCCACGTCCATCTGCTGAAACCGGTCGAACAACGGCGCCTGCTGGATGAGGCCAGCCACGATACCGCCCTGCCGGAACGAACCCGGCAACTGTTTCAGGCCTGGCGCAAGACCCGGAAAGAACTGCTGGATCTGACCGCCGCCGAGCGGGATCGGGGGGCGCGGGAAGAACTGCTCCGTTTCCAGATTGCCGAACTGGAACAGTACGAAATAGCCCGGTTCGACTACGCTACCCTGGCCACGGAGCATACCCGTCTGGCCAATGTGGGCCGGATACAGGCGGTCGGTCAGGAGCAACTGGAGCGTCTCTATGAAAGCGAGCAGCAGTCCATTGCGTCAGGCCTGTCCCACGCCATCCAGGCTCTCGGCGAAATTGCCCGTCTGGCTCCTGAATTTGACGACTGTATAACGCTTCTGCAGGAAGCCCGGGTTCAGGTTCAGGAGGCCGCCTCCATGCTGCGCCGACGGCTGGAACGTCTGGACGCTGATCCAGCCCGGTTGAATCAGGTTGAGCAAAAGCTGGCCGAATTTCATGATCTGGCCCGGAAACATCAGGTTCGTCCCGCCGCCCTGCCCGAACAACTGAGCAGGCTCAGCGCAGAACTTGACCGGATCGCCCGTCATTCTGAGCAGGCCGGACAACTGGAACAGGCACTGGAATCGCTGCGGCAGGATTACACCGCAACGTCGGCGGCACTCTCCCGCATTCGTCAGGAAACCGCCCTTGTCATGGCCGGGCGCATTTCAGACGGCATCCAGGAACTGGGCATGCCGCAGGGGCAGTTCCTGATTGAGGTCAATACCGACACCGACGCCGAACCGGCTGCTCATGGCAACGATACGGTAGAGTTCAGGGTCAGTGCCAACCCCGGTTTGCCTCCGCGTCCGCTGGCCCGGGTGGCATCGGGTGGCGAGTTGTCGCGGATCAGCCTGGCCATACAGGTGACTGCCACCGATTCCAGGCGGGTACCTACCCTGATTTTTGATGAGGTGGACAGCGGCGTCGGTGGCCGGGTGGCCGAGATGGTAGGCGCAAGACTGCGGGCGTTGAGCCTGGGACGGCAAATCCTGTCGGTCACGCATTTACCCCAGGTGGCGGCTCAGGCTCATCATCACCTGCGGGTGCAAAAACAGGCGGTGGATGGTATGACCCAATCCAGCGTGCAACCCCTGGCCCCGGCTGAGCGCGTCGACGAAATTGCCCGAATGATGGGCGGTGTCCGCATTACCCCGCAAACCCTGGCCCATGCCCGGGAAATGCTGGAGAACTCCGGGTCAGGCGACGAACGGGATAGCCAATCCCTGCCGCCTGCAGCCCATAACCGTAACGATGATTCATGAAAGCCCTGCCCATTCTTTTGCTTGCAGCCAGTGTCTTCTGGGCCACTCCGTCACTGGCCCTGGAGTCCTCCCCCGCAGAATCACCCGCAAAAATTGCCCTGCAACTCAAGTGGATGCATTCCTTCCAGTTTGCTGGTTACTACGCCGCCCGGGAAAAAGGCTTCTATCGGGAAGAAGGACTGGAGGTCGACCTGATCGAACGCACCACGCCATTCAACACCACGGAGCGGCTGTTGAGTGGCCAGGCCCAGTACGGCATTGCCGACACGGATTTGTTGCTGGAGCGATTGCGGGGCAAACCGGTGGTGGCACTGGCCGCCATCTACCAACACAGCCCGATGGTGTTCATCAGCCTGCGTAGCTCAGGCATCGTCAGCCCTTACGAAATGGTGGGGCGACGGGTCATGTACGATTTCAACGACCAATCGCCGCTTGGCCATCTGTTCAGCAATACCGGAATACGGGAAAGCGAGCTGATCCGGGTTCCCCAGGAAATAGACAACGAGGCGTTGCTCAAGGGCAAGGCCGATGTCACCACCGCCTATCTGGGCAACGAACCGGTCATTTTTCGGGAAAAGGGCATCGACATCAATGTCATCAACCCGCTGAATTACGGGGTCGATTATCCGGGAGACCTGCTGTATACCACCGAGACCGAACTGCGCCAGCACCCGGAACGGGTCGAAAAATTTCGTCGTGCCTCGCTCAAGGGTTGGCACTACGCCCTGGATCATCCCCAGGAAGTGATTGACATGATCGTGGACAAATACGATCCGGGGCATCGGCATACCCGCGAACGCCTGACTTACCAGGCCGACGAATTGTCCCGATTGATCATGGCCGACCGGGTACCGCTGGGCCAGTTTGACCCGCACCGACTGGAGCCGATTCTGGACAATTACCTGCGTCTGGGCCTGATCCAGCCGGGTTATTCCACCCGGGGGTTTCTGTACGGACCCTCAACCCTGTTGACCATCCGCCTGACCGATGCAGAACGACAATGGCTATCGGGCCATCCCGTCATCAGGGTGGGTGTGCATCCGGATCAGCCACCGTATCAATGGATCGACCGGCGTGGACGTTTTTCCGGCCTGACCGCTGAGTTGCTGAATTTGCTCGCTGCCCAGTTTGGTGTGCAGTTTGAACCCGTGGCCGAGCCATCACGCAAGGCCTTGCTGGACATGCTGCATGAAGGCCAGGTCGACATCCTGCCGATTATCGCCAAAACCGATCAGCAGGCGGAGGGACTGCATTTCACCGCCCCCTATATTTCCCTGCCGGCCATGATTTTCGCCCGGGGGGAGAGCCAGTTTTTCGGTGATGTCGGAGATATTGCCGACAAGAAAATTGCCATCAACGCCCACGAAGGCATGGAAAATCAGTTGAGTGCCAGCCATCCCGGCATCCACTGGGTGACCACCCACGATACCCGCGAAGCCCTGCGCTGGCTGCTGGAGGGCAAGGTGGATGTTTACATCGCCGAATGGCCATCAACCCGTTACCAGATCAGACAGTCAGGTTTCAGTGATTTGCACATCGCCGGGCAAAGCGGTTACACCACGGCCTATTCAATGGCAGTACGCACGGATAATCCCCTGCTGGCCAGCATTCTCGACAAGGCTCTGGCCAGCCTGCCTGCTGCGGAAACCCATGCCCTCAAGGAACGCTGGCTCAGCGTGGAGGTAAACCCGGGACCGGACTATCGGAGGTCCCTCTACTATGGAGCCGCACTGGTGGTGGTTGCCCTGTTGCTGGGGGGGTGGATCATCTGGCTTAAACGGGAAGTCAGAGCGCGTGAGCGGGCCGAGCAAAACCTGCAGGATCGCGGCAAAATTCTGGAAAAACTGACCCGCAGTCCAGGCCTGCGGGAATCGCTGGAAGACATTCTCCGTGATCTCGAAATCAACGGTAACGGACGCGTTCACGCCAGCGTCGTCCTGATCGAACCTTCCGGCGATACCGGGCTGTACGCACCGACCCTGCCGAATGTTTTCTACACCGCCCTGACTGAAATGTACCGTTCCCGGGAGTCAACCGGTAATCCGTTGCTGGAATCACTGAAACAGGGTAGCCCGGTTCTGCTTGACGATATGCTGTCGGCACCGGGTATCAGGATGCTCAGCCGTTCGGTGGCCCGCAGCCGACTCAAAATCTGTCGCGGCCAGGCCATACGCACCACCGAAGACCAAATTGTCGGTTCAGCCTGCCTGTTTTATCCTGACAGCATGCAACCTGAATCCGAAGATACGGAGCGACTCAACCTCCTGTGTCAGTTGGCCCTGCTGGCCGAACAACAGGAGCGGAGTCTGGGCCAGAATCGGCTGTTGCAAAACTTCATCGAGACCCTGGGTACTCCCATTTATATGCTGGATCCGGCAGACGGATTCCGTCTCCATTACGTCAATCAGGCTGCCGTCCGCCATTTTGGTTATCCCGAATGGCAAATAACCGGTTTGCGCATCATGGACATTGACCCGGACTACGACGAGGCCCGCATACAGGATTTCTGGCAACGTCTGAAGCGGGAAGGCAACCTGCAGTTTGAATCGGTGCATCAACTGGCGGACGGGCGGGTCGTTCCGGTTGAGATTTGTGCAACCTACCTCAACCACCGTGGTCGTGAAGTGGTTGGCGGTTACTTTCGTGACATCACGCTCAGAAAGCAGATGGAAAACTCCCTCAGACAAAGTGAGCAACGTTTCCGCAACCTGTTTGAAAACTCCCCCCAGGCCTACCTGTCGCTGGACAGTGACGGGCACCTGACTGATGCCAATCCCGAATTTCTCAAACGGCTGGATTATCCGTTGAATCAGGTACTGGGCAGAGGGTTCTGGGAGTTTTGGCCGGAAGCCGCCCAGTCTGGATTCACCGCGCACCTTTGCCGCTTTTTGACGGATGATCACGTTAGCGAGGAAATTGATTTGATCACCTGCAATGATCGCCTCATCACGGTGCAACTGGACGGTCAGGTGCAACGCGACGACCAGGGCCGTTTCCTCAAAATTCATTGTGTGCTGACGGACATCACCCTGCGTAAGGAGATTGAACAGAACCTCAGGGCGGCCAAGGAAAACGCCGAAACCACGGCCCGACTGAAAAGCGAGTTTCTGGCCAATATGTCGCATGAGATTCGCACCCCGATGAATGCCATCCTGGGCTTGAGCCAGCTCGGCCAGGAGGGCACCAGCATGCCCCAGATGAAGGATTATCTCGGCAAAATCCATTATTCGGCCTATAACTTATTGGGCATCATTAACGATATTCTGGATTTTTCCCGAATCGAATCCGGCAAACTCACCCTTGAGCGACAGCCTTTTGTAATCAACCGGGTCATTCGGGATGTCTGGAATCTGGCTGACATCAAGGCCGAAACCAAGGGACTCAAACTGTTGCTCAACCTGGATGATGCCTTGCCCAGGGTGTTGCTGGGAGATACCCTGAGATTGCGACAGGTGCTGACCAACCTGATCGACAATGCCATCAAGTTTACCCACGAGGGTGCGGTCGAGTTGCGTGTCGGCGTGGAATCAGCCGACATTCATCAGGTTCAGATAGGGTTCCAGGTCAAAGACAGCGGTATCGGCATGAACGAAGCCGCCATAAAACGGCTGTTCAATGCCTTCGCCCAGGCGGATACCTCGACCACCCGCCAATACGGCGGCAGTGGACTGGGGCTGGTTATCTCGGCCAATCTGGTAAATCTGATGGGCGGTACCGACATCAGCGTCAACAGCAGGCCCGGACATGGCAGCGAATTCAGTTTTGAACTGCCGTTTGTAATCGGCAGCGAAGCCATGATTGATGCAGAAACTGAAAACGTAGCGGTTGAGGTCACGGATCGGGTCAGCCATCTACGGGTCATGGTGGCCGAAGACAACCCCATCAACCAGTTGGTGATTGATACCATGCTCAAGCGCATGGGCATCACCCCTACCCTGGTCGGCAACGGCCGCGAGGCTGTCGATGCGTTGAGGGCACACCCTGACGGGTATGACATCGTATTGATGGATCTGCAAATGCCGGTGATGGACGGCTATGAGGCGACCCGCGCCATCCGCACGGAACTCGAACTGACCCGCCTGCCCATCATTGCAACCACGGCCCACGCCATGGTGGAGGAACGCGAACGCTGTCTGGTGAGTGGCATGAACGCCCATATCAGTAAACCCATTGATCGGGATCAACTCAGAAAAACCATGCTCGGCCTGCTTGAACGGGTGGAACCGGATACCGGCCCGGACATGTCTCCTCCCCCGCCAGTGGCAACGGATGCGGATGACGAGTGGCTGGACGCACAATCGGCCATCGCCAGACTGGAAGGGGATACCACCCTTTATCAGGAAATGATGCAGATGTTCCTGAACCAAAATGCCGATGACCTGTCCCGCCTGAAACAACTCATCCAGATCCAGAACCATACCGATGCACACCGTGTCGTACATACCCTCAAGGGGTTAAGCGGAACACTGGGCTTATCGCGCCTGCAACAACAGGCATTCGCCCTGGATCAGGCATTCAAAAATCAGACAATCGAGGCTATTCCCGGGTTGTTGATCCCGCTTGAACAGGTGTTCAATCAAACCCTGGATCGCGTTCGGGAGCGACTTTCCCGTACCCCCCACCAACCCTGAACGGATCTTGCCATGAAATCCCACTCAGCAGCGTCGCTTGTGTTACTTCTCAGCCTGGGTCTCACCGCCTGTGGCGACTATTACGGTACGACCT